>NZ_LVCT01000236.1:0-830 GCF_001647205.1 Rhodococcus sp. EPR-134 | reverse complement strand
CCGAGATCGAGCCCGGCGGCGGGCTCGTCCAGGAGAAGAAGTTCGGGATCGGTCATCAAGGCTCGCGCGATGAGGACGCGCTTGCGCTCGCCTTCGGAAAGCGTCCCGTACGTCCGATCCGCCAGGTGCTCGGCGCCGAGGCTTTCGAGCATCTCCACAGCGCGCGAGGTGTCCATGGATTCGTACTCCTCGCGCCACCGACCGAGAACGGCGTAGCCCGCCGACACGACGAGGTCGCTGACCTTCTCGTCGCCGGGCACGCGGTTCGCCAACGACGACGAGGACAAACCGATTCGCGGGCGCAACTCGTTGACGTCGACCTTGCCGAGAACTTCGCCAAGGAGGTGGGCAGAACCACTGGTCGGGAAAGTCTCACCGGCCGCGATGCGCAGCAGCGAGGTCTTGCCGGCACCGTTGGGTCCGAGCACCACCCATCGCTCGTCCAGCTCCACTTTCCAGGTGACGGGCCCCACGAGAGTGGACCCTCCCCGACGGATGAGTACGTTGTCGAAATCGATGAGCAGATCTGGATCAGGTAGCGGCACCCGAACATCTTCCCGCACATTCTCCGGCCGTTCACGGCAGGATCATCTTACGTGTCGCCTCTCATCGAAACTCACACCCCGACGCCCGGGTCTCCGTTCCCACTCGGCGCCCACATCGTGGACTCCGGAACCCAGTTCGCGGTCCACGCCCCAGCTGCGTCGAGCGTCCAGATCTGCCTGATCGACCAGGACGGAAACGAAGATCGCGTCGAACTTCGGCAACACACGTACGGAATCTGGCACGGAATCATCTCCGGGATCGGTGCGGGGCAGCGTTACGGAATT
>NZ_LVCT01000235.1:0-6169 GCF_001647205.1 Rhodococcus sp. EPR-134 | reverse complement strand
TCGGTGATCACCGTGCCCTCCTGTCGTACGCCGACGATCCCTTCGGCGACCCGTCGACGGTCGACTCGCTCGGCCACGTGCCGCTGTCCGTGGTGACTCCCGGCCTCGCGCCCGCCGGAGCCCGCCTCGAGACGCCGTGGGAGGAAAGCGTCATCTACGAACTGCATGTGGGCGCGTACACCGCCAGTCATCCAGGAGTACCCGCCGCCCACCGCGGAACGTACCTCGGCCTGACGGCACCGGCCGTGATCGATCACCTCGTCTCACTCGGCGTCACTGCCGTGGAACTGCTTCCCGTACAGGCATTTCTGACCGAACAGAGCGTCCGCGAGCGAGGGATGCGCAACCACTGGGGATACTCGACGGCGTCGTACTTCGCCCCGCATCCCGGATACGCGGCAACTCCGGGCGGCGAAGTCACCGAGTTCCGGATCATGGTCGACGCACTACACGCGGCAGGCATCGAGGTCGTCCTCGACGTCGTCTACAACCACACCTGCGAGCAGAGTGTCGACGGAATCAGTGTCAGCTGGCGAGGTTTGGACGGCCCCGGCTATTACCTTCTCGACGGCGACGGCCGCGACATCGACCTGACCGGGTGCGGCAACACGGTCGACGCCTGCTCCCCCATCGCCGTCCGCATGATCACCGACAGCCTCCGTTACTGGGCCACCGAAATGGGTGTCGACGGCTTCCGATTCGATCTTGCGAGCGCGTTGGGTAGGCCGCGCGGCGGAGGCTTCGACCAGCGGGCGTCCATCCTGTCCGCCATCTCCTCCGATCCGGTACTGACTCGGTGCAAGCTCATCGCCGAACCGTGGGATGCGACGGCAGACGGTTACCAGGTCGGAAACTTCGGACTCCAATGGTCGGAATGGAACGACAAGTACCGCAGCACCATTCGCCAGTTCTGGAACGGCGGCTCCAGCGTCCGGAAGGTCGCGTCGCGCCTCGCCGGTTCCGAGGACATCTTTGCCGGCAGCGGCCGTCGCCCCTGGGCGTCGATCAACTTCGTCACAGCGCACGACGGGTTCACCGCCGCCGATCTGGTCGCGTACAACCACAAGCACAACGAAGCCAACGGTGAAGACAATCGTGACGGCGCCGATCACAACGATTCGTTCAACCACGGAATCGAAGGCCCGAGCACCGATCCCGAGATTCAGGACGCCAGGGCACGTCATGTACGGGCGCTACTGGCCACGCTCGTGCTGTCGACAGGCACACCGATGCTCACCGCCGGAGACGAGTTCGGCCACAGTCTCGGCGGAAACAACAACGCGTATTGTGTTCCCACACTTGCCTCCCCAGCCGATTCGTGGGCCCTGGACTGGACGGCGGCCGATCAGTCGTTGGTGCAGTTCGTCTCCCGAGCGTTCGGATTACGCCGAGCAGCACCAGCGTTGCGTCAGCCCGAATTCTTCGAAGGCAGAAGAAGACTGGAGCACCCGGACCTCGTCTGGTTCGACGCTGCCGGCGTCGAGTTCGACGACACCGCATGGTACGACGAGAGTCACCGAACGCTGCAGGCCTGGATCGACGGAGCCGACGTTCGGTCTCACACTCGGACCGGGCGCCCGCTCGGTGACGACAGTTGGCTCCTGATCCTGCATTCCGGTCGACCGGTTCAGGTCACCGTCGGCACTCCGGAATGGTTCGACGGCACATTGACTGCATCGTTCGATTCGACGTCACCGACCGGCGAACCCGCTTCCACGGCCGAAGTTCCCGTCGGCACGGAGATCTCATTGACCGGCCCCACGGTCTTGGCCTTACGTTCCGTGACACGTCCTCCGGTCACCGCTGCTGTCATGGAATCCGGCAGCACCTTGATCAGGAATTGAATGGTCGGTCCGATCCCGAAGGCGTACAACACTGTTCCGACGCCGACGGTTCCACCGAGGAGCCATCCGGTCGTGAGGACCGCGATCTCGATGCTGGTACGCACGAGCCTGACCGACAGACCTGTGCGAGCGACCAGTCCGGTCATCAATCCGTCGCGGGGGCCCGGCCCCATGCCCGCGCCGATGTAGAGAACGCTGGCCAGTCCGTTGAGGAGGATTCCCGCGACCATGATCACGGCTCGAACTGGCATGGAATCAAAGACCGGCAAGAAGGCCAGTGAGGTATACACCGAGATGGCAATTACAACGACATTGGCGACCGTTCCGAATCCCGGCCGCTGACGGATCGGAATCCAGAGCAGCAGTACCACCGCACCGGTAATCGCAGTGATCACGCCGAAACTGAGCGAAACGTGCTCGGCCACACCCTGATGAAACACGTCCCAGGGATCCAAACCAAGACCGGCCGTGATCATCATGGCCATCGAGAAGCCGTACAACCACAGACCGACGAACAGCGAGGCGAATCTCCGTATCAACACTCGACCATCTTGAAGGCCACTGGACTGTTCATCCATAGCCAAGTTACCGATACTGGACTGGTCGGTTACGTCTCTACGGAACCGCGATGACTGTCATGGAGCCTGGTGCCACTTCCGTGAAACCAGCGTCACGAACCGCGACGGCCTCCGACTTCTTCAGCCGAACTACTGCTTCGGCCCACTGTTCCGGGCTCGCGTCGCGCACTGAGCAGCGAAAGTCGTTCTGCGCCCAGGCCCAGCACTGTTTCTCGGACATGGCCGCCGCCAACAACATCGAGGCATGCCCGACCTGTGCCGACGCCTTGCCAACCGTCATCTCGAGCGCCGAGTCGATCCACAGCACCGGAAGACCAGGCTCCGGCGGGCCAGGCTCGTCGTGCTCGAGATCGGTCCCACCGATCTGCAACTTCTTGATTCGCGGGTCCAGTTCTCCGACCGGCCCGGGAACCAGAGTCCGCGCCTGCGCGCCATCCACATCGACGGTGATTCCCGGTACCTCCTGCGCGGCGAGCCACTGCGCTCCTCGCGCTCGACGAGACACCTTCCGAATCCGGGCACCCACCCACGCCGAATAGTCCTCGTGCCAGGGGCCGGGTTCCCCGTCTTCGGTGAACCCGACGCGTTCGTCCAGACACAGCGCCACAGCCGCCGTTGCCGCAGCCTCGAGCAGTGCGGTGCGCTTGGGCGGGTCTGCCTTCGGAATGTGCAGAACGATCGGCATCGCCAACACCAGCGCCGGATCCGCGGGATCGTCTCGCCCTCCGTACCCAGCAGCCAGCACCGCGTGGCGCTCGCGCCAGCGCGAATCGGGGCCGGACATCACAGCTGGATCGGAACTGAATGCTGGATCGGAACTCATGGAATCGGTACGCGTCGCACGCCACCGTCGACGGCGTCCGCAGCCTCGACCTCGTCGCGGGTCACACCGAGAATGAACAGCACAGCGTCGAGGAAGGGATGCGACAAAGCAGCGTCCGCGACCTCCCGCAACGCAGGCTTGGCGTTGAACGCCACGCCCAGGCCCGCGGCGTTGAGCATGTCGATGTCGTTGGCACCGTCGCCGACGGCGACGGTCTGTTCCATCGGCACACCGACCTGATCGGCGAACTTGCGCAGCGCAACGGCCTTCGCGGCGCGGTCGACGATTTCACCGATCACACGTCCGGTCAGCTTGCCGTCGACGATTTCGAGGGTGTTGGCGTGCACGAAGTCCAGTTCGAGTTCGTGTGCGAGGCCTTCGATGACCTGCCGGAATCCACCCGACACCACGCCGCAGTGAAATCCGAGGCGGCGCAGGGTGCGAATCGTGGTTCGCGCACCCGGCGTCAGTTCGATGCTCTCTGCCACCTCGTCGATGACGGAGGCGTCGAGACCGGCGAGTGTCGCCACACGCTGGTGCAGTGATTCGGTGAAGTCGATCTCGCCGCGCATCGCAGCTTCGGTGACGGCGCGGACCTCGTCCTCGACGCCGGCCTTCGCGGCGAGCATCTCGATGACCTCGCCCTGGACGAGCGTCGAGTCCACGTCGAACACGATCAGACGCTTGGCCCGGCGAGCGAGACCTGCGCGCTCGACCGCGATGTCGACGTTTTCGAGAGCGGCGACCTCGGCGAGTCCGGTGCGCAGCTTCGCGTCGCCGTCCGCCGTATCGGCCGCGCTGACGCTGAGTTCGAGGCCGGTGACCGGATAGTCGGCGACACCACGGATGGAATCGATGTTTGCGCCCTGCTTCGCGAGTTCGCGTGCCACCGATCGCATTGCGCGAGCATTGACCGGGCTACCGAGAACAACGACCGCGTGGGTGGACACCGCGGGCCGTCCGGGATCGGCACCGATTTCGATGTCGACGTTCATTCCGACCGTCGCCATCGCCTGTTCGAGTTCTTCCTGAAGCGCTTCGGGATCGTTCGGGCAGGCAACCATGACACCGAGTGTCAGTCGACCTCGAATCACCACCTGCTCCACGTCGAGTAGACGCACATCGTGCCGCGACAGCGCCGCGAACAGTACCGAGGTGACGCCAGGGCGGTCCGGCCCGGTCACAGTCACCAGAACAGTGGTGTCAGAGGCACCCACCGAAAACTCCGATCGTTTCTTCGTTCGCGTCTTGATCGTCACTATTGTGCCAAGCGAAAGGCCCCACCCGTTACTCGGGCGGGGCCTTCGCTGATTACTTCAGTGTGTTACTTCACTCAGGAGCGGCTGTCGGTTCCGGGGTCGCCTTCGTCCCCGACCGTGAGCGGCTCGTGACGAGCATCTTCGAGCACGGTGCTGGCGTTCTTCCCGCCGTGGCCGGGGCCGACGTGCGCTTCCGCGCGCATCCGCTCCACCATGTGCGGGTAGTGCAGCTCGAACGCCGGACGCTCGCTACGGATGCGCGGCAACTCGGTGAAGTTGTGACGCGGCGGCGGGCAGGTGGTTGCCCACTCCAGCGAGTTTCCGTAACCCCACGGATCGTCGACGGTGACAACTTCGCCGTAGCGGTAGCTCTTGAAGACGTTCCAGATGAACGGAAGCGTCGAGGCACCGAGTACGAAGGCGAAGATCGTGGACACCGAGTTCAGAACCGTGAACCCGTCCGAGGGCAGGTAGTCGGCGTAACGACGCGGCATACCTTCGGCGCCGAGCCAGTGCTGAACGAGGAACGTGCCGTGGAAACCGACGAACGTGGTCCAGAAGTGCCACTTGCCGAGGCGCTCGTCCATCATGCGACCGGTCATCTTCGGGAACCAGAAGTAGATACCGGCGTACGTGGCGAACACGACCGTGCCGAAGACCACGTAGTGGAAGTGGGCGACGACGAAGTAGCTGTCCGTGACGTGGAAGTCGAGCGGCGGGCTCGCGAGGATGACACCCGACAGACCACCGAAGAGGAAGGTGATCAGGAAGCCGATCGAGAACAGCATCGGCGATTCGAAGGTCAACTGCCCCTTCCACATCGTGCCGATCCAGTTGAAGATCTTCACACCTGTCGGCACGGCGATCAGGAACGTCATGAACGAGAAGTACGGCAGGAGAACAGCGCCGGTTGCGTACATGTGGTGGGCCCACACAGCGATCGACAGAGCGGCGATGGCCAACGTTGCGTACACCAGGCCGCTGTAGCCGAAGATCGGCTTACGGCTGAAGACCGGGAAGATCTCCGAGACGATGCCGAAGAACGGCAGCGCGATGATGTACACCTCGGGGTGACCGAAGAACCAGAACAGGTGCTGCCACAGGAGCACACCGCCCGTTGCCGGGTCGAAGATGTGCCAACCGAGATGGCGGTCGACGAACAAGCCCATGAATGCAGCGGTCAGCAGCGGGAACGCCAGCAGGATCAGGATGCTGGTGATGAAGATGTTCCAGGTGAAGATCGGCATGCGGAACATGGTCATACCGGGTGCGCGCAGGCAGATCACGGTGGTGACCATGTTGACGCCACCGAGGATGGTGCCGAGGCCGGCGACGGCCAGACCCAGGACCCACAGGTCGGCGCCGACGCCGGGGCTGTGCAGCGCGCTGGTCAGCGGCGTGTACGCCGTCCAACCGAAGTCTGCTGCGCCACCGGGCGTGACGAATCCGGCCGTCGTGATGATCGCACCGAACAGGTACAGCCAGTAGCTGAACGCGTTCAGGCGCGGGAACGCGACGTCGGGTGCACCGATCTGGAGCGGAAGAATGTAGTTCGCGAAGCCGAAGACGATCGGGGTCGCGTACAGCAGCAGCATGATCGTGCCGTGCATGGTGAACAGCTGGTTGAACTGTTCGTTGGAAAGGAACTGCATGCCGGGTACAGCA
>NZ_LVCT01000234.1:0-427 GCF_001647205.1 Rhodococcus sp. EPR-134 | reverse complement strand
GTCGTGTACGAGGGCGCGAAAACCGAGGCGGCATTGCCGACGGTGAACGCGACCATGAGTGCGATCAACAGGGTGCGGCGCGGTACTCGTGCGGTGAGTGCAGCGATCAGCGGAGCGCCGACGACAACCCCGAGCGCGTACGCCGAGATCACGTGACCCGCGACGGGTTCCGAGACACCGAGTCCGGATGCCATTTCCGGGAGCAACCCCATGGCGACGAACTCGGTTGTGCCGATACCGAAACCGCCGAGAGCGAGAGCGAGCATCGCCGGACCTCTGGCGGAACGAACCCCGGGTGTCGAGGTGTCAGAACGGGAGAGGGTAGACGAAGTCACTGATCAATTGTGGTCTCACACCTGGTTGAACTTCCAAGTGAGAGCGGGTGAGTTCACTCACGTGAGACCGCGAACACAAATGGGACGTCTGG
>NZ_LVCT01000233.1:0-2645 GCF_001647205.1 Rhodococcus sp. EPR-134 | reverse complement strand
CGGTGGTCGTGATCATCTTGAAAATGAATGAGCCCTTGGGTCCCTGCCGCGGCGGGTAAGGCCTGGCCGGCGCTATCGTGGGGACTGGCTGGGGCGCTACGGCAGTCACTGATCCTCCTGAATGTGCCTTTGGTCGCTCCGCAGACTCCGTCAAAGAGCCCTTGGTTGCGCCCGCAGGGTCCGTCGCCCGGGCTGCGGACAACGGCTTCTGGCTTGCGCTCATCGAATCGTAGACCGTGACTCCGAGGCACCGCGACCCGGTCCTACTCTGCGTCGTACTCGAGCATCCGTTTTTCACGGCACCGAACGAACGACCTGCGGTTTATGTTCCCCCGGGAGTCCGAACCCACTTCCGAATCGGCGTGTCGTGCGCGTCGAAGAATTCGGTCGGTGTCCGTTTTCGGCCATCTCCTCCACTGATAAGGTCACCCTCGCCTAACTCACCTCAGGAGTATTCAGTGAAATTCTTTCCCCGCCGCGCCGCGCTGGTAGCCGTCGCAGCCTCGATCGCCTTGGTCGTTCCAGCCTGCTCGAGTAACGACGAGCCCGCTGCAACCACCACCTCGACCGAGTCGGGCGCATTCCCCCGCACGATCGAACACTTCCGTGGAAGCACCGAAATCCCGGCAGCACCCCAGCGGATCGTCGCGCTCGACAACAGCTTCACCGACGCCGTCCTTCTCCTCGAATCCCCGCTCGTCGGCTACGTCGACTACCGCGAGCCCGGTCTGCCCGACTACCTCGGATCCTCGCGGGAGGAATTCGCCGCGGACGCCGTCTCGGTCGGCACGGTCAGCAGTGCAAGCCTCGAGAAGATCGCCGCACTGCAGCCGGACCTCATCATCTCCGCCGAGGTCCGCGACGGGAAGAACTACGAGCAGCTCTCCGCAATCGCGCCCACCGTCTTCACCCAGACGACCGGTCCGACGTGGAAGGACAACATCCGCGTAGTCGGTCAAGCGCTGGGCAAGGAATCGCTGGCCGAGGCGAAGATCACCGAATACGAAACTCGCGCGGCTGCCGTCGGCAAGGAAATCAACGAGAAGGCGAACAACCCGGTCATCTCGGTAGTCCGGTTCGCCGGTGAACCGACCGCACGTCTCTACCGCACTACCTCGTTCAGCGGCATCGTTCTTCAGGATGCCGGGCTGAAGCGCCCGGACAACCAGGGACCCGACCCCGCCGATGCCGGCAACATCATGATGAAGATCAGCCCCGAGCTGATCAACGAAGCCGACGCGGACGTCATCTTCATCAGCACCTGGCAGGACGCCGAGGGCAAGAGCGCCGAAGCTGCGAAGCCATTCCTCGAGAGCCCGCTGTGGCAGACCCTTAGGGGGCGCAAGGTGGACGTGGACGATTCACGGTGGATGTCGCCGGTCAGCATCCAGGGCGCGCACATGATCCTCGACGACCTCTCGGACACGTTCGAGGTGGACAAGCAGAACAGCTGAGTCGAACAGCTAACCTGAACGGCGCCCGCTCACACAGGAAGCCGTCGACTTGTCTGTTCTCTCACGCACGTCTGTTCTCTCACGCACGACCGCCCGCACGTCCGTTCGTCGTGTCTCGATCCTGGGGATCGCCGCCACGATGCTCGTCCTCGGTGGTTGCTCGTCCGACTCGTCGGACGATCCCGCGAGCACCATCGTCCGGACCACTACGTCGATCGCCGGTGCCGGCGTGATGGGCATCGAACGCGACACCGCCACCGCGTGCCCGACGCCGACGCAAGCCGACCCGGGAGCGGGCCCCGGGGTGAAGCGTCGAGTCGTACACACTGCGGGTGAAACCGAGGTTCCTTCCGATCCCCAACGGATTGTGGTCCTCGACAGCGTCTCGATGGACGCCGTGTGCGCCCTCGGCCTGTGGGAGCGGGTAGTGGGCGCCGCGACCGGTGTCGACTCACCTCAACCGTCGTACCTGGGTTTCGGCATCTCGGAGATTCCGAGTGTCGGCCCCGTGAGCGCACCTGACGTCAACGCCGTGAAGGCCGCCGCGCCGGACTTGATCCTCGGGTCCAGTCCGGCGTCCGACGGCTTGTACGGGCAACTCGACGCCATCGCCCCCACCGTGTTCGCGGGCTCGGATCCCGTGTACTGGAAAGCGCAGTTCGCCCTCGCCGGCCAGGCACTGGGCCGTTCGTCCGCGGCTGCGACGGAGCTCGACCGCTACCAGCAGGACGTCGTGCAGCTCGGCGACGCATTGAATGCATCGCAGACGCAGGCATCAGTGGTTCGGTTCGGTTCGAAGGACCTACAGATCGAGGGCCCTGCATCCTTCGCCGGACAGATCCTCAGCGACGTCGGCGTCCGGCGCCCACCGGCGCAGCGATTGACCGATGCGACCACGGCACCGATTCCGGCCGACGATCTGAGCGTCGCCGAAGGTGACTTGATCTACGTCCTCTTCGACGGGCCGAACGGCCGTACCTACGGCACCGGGATCATGAAGAGCGACCAGTGGCAAGACCTCGCCGCCGCCACCGACCGGCGTGTGTTCGTCGCTGAAGACGACATCTGGAACGGAAACGGGATGACTGCCGCCCGCGCCGTATTGGCGGACTTGAAGGGAACCTTGAACGGATATGCGAGCTGACTGGGACGAACCACAACTCCGACATTCGAAGCGGCTCGCCACAACTG
>NZ_LVCT01000232.1:0-5316 GCF_001647205.1 Rhodococcus sp. EPR-134 | reverse complement strand
CGTCGTGATCCGCGACGACGACGGTCGGGTCCTGCTCACCCGTCGCGCCGACAACGGTCAGTGGGCCGTCGTGTCCGGCGTTCTCGAGCCTGGGGAGGAACCGTCGGCGGCGGCGGTGCGCGAGGCGAAGGAAGAAACCGGCGTCGACGCCGAATTGATTCGGATCACGAGTGTCGATGTCACAGAGCCCATTACGTACCCCAACGGCGACGTGACTCAGTACCTCGACGTGTGTTTCCTGGCCAGGTGGACCGGCGGAGAAGCACACGTGGCGGACGACGAAAACCTCGAGGTCGCGTGGTTCGCGCCGAGCGCACTGCCTTCGGACATGACGGAAACCTCGCGTCTGCGCCTCGCAAAAGCGTTGCTGGACAAGCCGGAAGCCTGGTTCGCGGCGAGATAGATCCGATCGATAGCGCCTTTGCTCAGCTAGGTAGCGCCCTCCTAGCCTCAACTGAATTGGCCAGGTCGCGAAGAAGAATAGGAACCTGAGAATGCTGGCCTGCTTTGTAGACAATAAAGTCCATTGAGAAGGTTTCTGATATAGCCCGCTCAATGGGATCGGACCATTCATCGGACGTAATCGCATAATGCGGCAATGTCTGGGGCGTTACCATGCTTGCCCACTCCAGAAATAACTTCAGGTGCGGATCCGCATCTATCGAACATCCCACAAATAGAATGGTACTCGTTAACATTAGAGCTTCTATAACATGGAAGAATCCCGAATTGCCTGCCCGAGCATTGTAGCAATCCCGGCGCGTGAGGACGGTCTTCGCTGGATCGCTCACACAACCGTGCAATTTGACTATCAGACGTCTATCCGTCCGAAGATCATCTACAAGATGTGGATCATAGTATCTCGAAACTTTAAATGCCCCCGAAGCGCCAGCTTCACCCCGCTGACAGTACCTCTCGTAAATATCGTCATAATTCGTGGTGAAAACAATTTTCGGATCCAGCCGAAGAACTTCCCGATGAATATCACTTTCCGAATATCCTGGAGTTTGAAACACTCTCCGAATTAGCGATGAGTACTTTGACTCCCCTATTGAGTCGCGAATAATCTGAGCGCAATCCAACGCACGACCCTGATCGGAAAGCTCGGTTGCCTTAGTCTTTATCGCTGTGTCCGTCACATCAGTCAGCATCTCGTCAAGCAAGCCAGACCACAAAGGAGGAAGAAAAGAGCTATCAACGCCCGCCTGTTTAACCTCCCTCACTGAAGCGCCCGCGCCCAGAAAGATAATGCATCGACGCTCAGCCAACTCCGTGACAAGGTTCTGGGGAAAATCGGTGTGTTTCGTCATGCGTCAAATCCAATATTTCGAGCTAGAGAATTCGACACAGCGTTGATCACAGCAACATACCCCTCTTGCTGAGAATACTGCCCACCAGCGAGTCCATCCGAACTGGTCAACGACATAATGGGACTATTACACGATTGAGCTAAGGGAACCAAACTATACATACTTGGGACATCTCCCAACTTCGCAGCGTCATCATCCACTCCGTCCGCGAAATACACTCCGAGCGATTCACTCACCTCATTGGGCACACGCCCAAGTATTGTCTCAAAAGCAGCGGTAGGACGCCGAACACCTTGCTTCGATTTGGTCACATATTGCTGCACGGTGTAACCCGCGAATCCATTTTCAATGCGCACTTGTTCGTCATCAAAGTATCGAGCAAGAGCACCTGGGTGATTTTTTTCACATAGCTGAGCCGCTGACTTATAAGATGAAATCCACTGATTTAACCACTGGCGAATATTTCGCACTCCAACTATGCTGAAAATGTCGGCAGCCATTGGCGTTACAAAATAATCACACTCCAACAACAAAGACCTGTTTAGAGAACCTAAGCTTGGTCCGACGTCGACAAACATGACGTCATACTTGTCCCCATACATTCGTTCGAGAGCAGAAGCCCAACGTGTTCGCCGAATACCTCCGACATCACCACCAGCCGCATCCGACCAAGCACGACTAAGCAAGTCTTCAATTATAGACATCCGAGGATGACCCGGGAGCAAATCAAATCCAAACCTATTCATATGACCAGAAAGTGGCTGAATCGATTCGTCCACACTTGGTTCACCATCCTCAAGTGGCCGCATGATATCAATCAAAGTACTGTTCAAAGTCTTATCAGACCAGTACAATTCATCCCAGACAGCAGGCGCGAGAACCAACTGCGTGGAATTACACTGAGGGTCAGCGTCAAGCATTAAAACTCTCAAGTTTCGATTAAGGGCTAAGTGCGCCGCAACATTACACGCCAACGTCGTCTTGCCGACACCGCCTTTATTGTTAAAAAATGCCACCGACTTCACTTTGAAACCCCAATCCGCAAGACCAACGAACAGTGCATTTGAGAGAAACCGCAGCTAACCGAAGTTAGCCGCGGTCAGGTAAAGAATGTGGGTCGCTCTAGAAATCCCAGTCGTCGTCTTCGGTGTTGACGGCCTTGCCGATGACGTAGGAGCTACCCGAGCCGGAGAAGAAGTCGTGATTCTCGTCCGCATTCGGTGAAAGTGCCGACAGGATAGCCGGATTGACGTCCGTCTCGTCCTTCGGGAAGAGGCCTTCGTAGCCGAGATTGTTGAGCGCCTTGTTGGCGTTGTAGCGCAGGAACTTCTTGACATCCTCGGTCAGACCGACGCCGTCGTAGAGGTCCTGGGTGTAGTCGACCTCGTTCTCGTAGAGCTCGAAGAGCAACTCGAACGTGTAGTTCTTGAGCTCTTCACGCTCGGCCTCGGTGAGCTGTTCGAGGCCCTTCTGGTACTTGTAGCCGATGTAGTACCCGTGCACGGCCTCGTCGCGGATGATGAGGCGGATGAGGTCTGCAGTGTTGGTGAGCTTGGCTCGCGAGGACCAGTACATCGGCAGGTAGAAGCCGGAGTAGAAGAGGAAGCTCTCGAGGAGCGTCGATGCGACCTTGCGCTTGAGCGGCGACTCGCCGTTGTAGTAGTCGAGAACGATCTGCGCCTTGCGCTGCAGGTTGGGGTTCTCCTCCGACCAGCGGAACGCGTCGTCGATGTCGGGGGTGGAGCACAGCGTCGAGAAGATCGAGCTGTAACTCTTCGCGTGCACCGATTCCATGAAGGCGATGTTGGTGTACACCGCTTCTTCGTGGGGAGTGATCGCGTCCGGGATGAGGCTGACGGCGCCGACCGTTCCCTGGATGGTGTCGAGCAGCGTCAGGCCCGTGAAGACGCGCATGGTGAGCTGCTGCTCCTGCGCGGTCAGCGTTCCCCAGGACGGGATGTCGTTGGAGACCGGCACCTTTTCGGGCAGCCAGAAGTTGCTGACGAGGCGATCCCATACCTCGGCGTCCTTCTCGTCCTGGACGCGATTCCAGTTGATGGCGGAAACGCGACTGACCAGCTTGACCATAATTCCTACCTAGCGAGAGAGATACTGCCGAATGTTGGCTTGCCTGAACACTACCCGTTGTGTCGGGTTCGCGATGCCAACACAACAACATGTGTCGCACGCGCCCCTCCACGAGTACAAAAAATGTGATATCAATTAAATATCACTTACCGATGGAAAGCGAGTCTCGCATGACCAGCACACCCAGCGTGGCCGAGAAACCGACCGGTGTCGCCACCACAACGATCGCCGAACGCCCAGGCTGGGACCTGTCCGGCAGCTGGATGCTCCTCGGCGGCGTCCTTCTCTTCCTGGCCGGAATCGCGCTGTCCGTCGTTGGCGGAGTTCTGGGACTCTTCGCCCTGATTCCGGTCGGAGTGGTGCTGTTCATCGCGTCACTCCCCCTCCTGATGGGCCTGACCTTGGTGCAACCGAATCAAGCCCGAGTTCTGCAACTTCTCGGAAGCTCGTACAGCGGCACCCTGCGCACGCCGGGACTGCGATGGACAAACCCGCTGACGGTCCGTCGATCGATCTCGACGCGCATCCGAAACCATGAGACCGGTCAGGCGAAAGTGAACGACGCCGACGGCAATCCCATCGAGATCTCGGCGGTGGTCGTCTGGCAGGTGGCCGACACAGCGCTCGCCTCGTTCCAGGTGGACGATTACGAGGAGTTCGTCTCCGTACAGACCGAGGCGGCCGTCCGCCATATCGCCGGCAGCTACCCGTACGACGCCGAAGGCCGAGTCTCGTTGCGCGAGAACGCCGATATCATCACCACCACCTTGTCGGAGGAGGTTCACGCCCGCGTACGTGCGGCGGGTGTCGAAGTTATCGAGACACGCATCAACCGGCGCTCGTATGCACCCGAGATCGCCAGCGCGATGCTTCGGCGCCAGCAAGCGGGTGCAGTGATCGCCGCCCGCAAGCAAATCGTCGAAGGCGCGGTGTCCATGGTCGACATGGCACTCAAGCAGCTCGAGGAAAAGCACGTCGTCGAACTCGACGAGGAACGCAAGGCCACGATGATCAGTAACCTTCTGGTCGTGCTGTGCGGCGACCGCGACGCACAACCGGTGCTCAACACCGGTTCGCTCTACCAGTAAAGGAAAGGCCACATGGCCACGGATCCAGCTCCGAGATCGGAGCGTAAGAAGATCCTGCTTCGGTTGGATCCTGCGGTGCACGACGCGCTTGCCCGCTGGGCGGCCGACGATCTCCGAAGTACCAACGCCCAGATCGAGTTTCTCCTTCGGCGCGCACTCACCGAGCACGGTCGAATGCCGAAGAATGCCGGCAAGATGCACGGTCCAGGCCGTCCGCCGGCCTGATACCCCTGTGCGCCTTTTCGGTAGTAACCACTACCGAAAAGGCGCACGGGGGCGGAGCCCTTTACAGCATGCAGGAAACGCAGCCCTCGACCTCGGTGCCTTCGAGTGCCATCTGACGCAGACGGATGTAGTACAGCGTCTTGATGCCCTTACGCCACGCGTAGATCTGCGCCTTGTTGATGTCGCGAGTGGTTGCGGTGTCCTTGAAGAACAGCGTCAGCGACAGGCCCTGGTCGACGTGTTGCGTTGCGGCAGCATAGGTGTCGACGATCTTCTCGTACCCGATTTCGTAGGCATCCTGGTAGTACTCCAGGTTGTCGTTGGTCAGGTAGGGCGCCGGGTAGTAGACGCGGCCGATCTTGCCTTCCTTGCGGATCTCGATCTTCGACGCCACCGGGTGGATGGAGCTGGTGGAGTAGTTGATGTACGAGATCGAGCCGGTCGGCGGAACGGCCTGAAGGTTCTGGTTGTAGATACCGTGCTTCTGAACCGAAGCCTTCAGCTCACGCCAGTCGTCCTGAGTGGGGATGTGCAGCTTCGCATCGGCGAAGAGTCCGCGAACCTTGTCGGTTGCCGGCTCCCAAGCCTGATCGGTGTACTTGTCG
>NZ_LVCT01000231.1:0-15549 GCF_001647205.1 Rhodococcus sp. EPR-134 | reverse complement strand
AGCACGGTGTAGAAGTAGATGTTCGTGAAGTCGATGCCTTCTTCGCTGCCGTAGAAGATCCGCTCACGAGCAAGGTATCCGTGCAGGTTCATCTGACCGAGGCCGATGGCGTGAGAGTCGTTGTTGCCCTGCTCGATCGACGGCACCGAGTAGATGTGCGTCTGATCGGACACCGCCGTCAATCCGCGGATCGACACTTCGATGGTCTTGGCGAAGTCGGGCGAGTCCATGGTCTTCGCGATGTTCAGCGAACCCAGGTTGCAGGAGATGTCCTTGCCGACCTTCGAGTAGGACAGGTCGTCGTTGAACAGTGAAGGCGTAGAAACCTGCAGGATCTCCGAGCACAGGTTCGAGTGCGTGATCTTGCCCTCGATCGGGTTTGCCCGGTTCACCGTGTCCTCGAACATGATGTAGGGGTAGCCCGATTCGAACTGCAATTCGGCGACGGTCTGGAAGAACTCGCGAGCTTTGATCTTGGACTTGCGAATTCGCTTGTCGTCGACCATCTCGTAGTACTTCTCGGAGACGTTGATGTCGGAGAACGGAACTCCGTAGATGCGCTCGACGTCGTACGGCGAGAACAGGTACATGTCCTCGTTCTTCTTCGCCAGTTCGAACGTGATGTCCGGGATCACGACGCCGAGTGAGAGCGTCTTGATACGGATCTTCTCGTCGGCGTTCTCACGCTTGGTGTCGAGGAACCGGTAGATGTCGGGGTGGTGCGCATGCAGGTACACAGCACCGGCGCCCTGACGCGCACCCAACTGGTTGGCGTAGGAGAACGAGTCCTCGAGAAGCTTCATGATCGGGATGACACCCGAACTCTGGTTCTCGATCTTCTTGATCGGGGCGCCGTGCTCACGAACGTTGGTGAGCAGCAAGGCAACTCCGCCACCGCGCTTGGACAGCTGCAGTGCCGAGTTGATGGAGCGACCGATGGACTCCATGTTGTCTTCGATACGAAGCAGGAAGCAGGACACGGGCTCACCGCGCTGTTTCTTGCCCGAGTTCAGGAACGTCGGGGTGGCGGGCTGGAAGCGTCCGGCGATGATCTCGTCGACGAGTTCGACGGCCAGGTCTTCGTTGCCTGCAGCCAGGGTGAGCGCAACCATGCAGACACGATCTTCGAAACGCTCGAGGTAGCGCTTACCGTCGAAGGTCTTGAGCGTGTAGGAGGTGTAGTACTTGAATGCACCCAGGAACGTCGGGAAGCGGAACTTCTTGGCGTACGCGTGATCGATCAGGAACTTCACGAAAGTACGTGAGTACTGATCGAGAACCTCGGGCTCGTAATAGTTTTCCTCGACGAGGTAGTCCAGCTTCTCGTCGAGGTTGTGGAAGAACACGGTGTTCTGGTTGACGTGCTGCAAGAAGTACTGACGGGCTGCAGCGACATCCATCTCGAACTGGATCTCACCGTTGGCGCCGTACAGGTTGAGCATGGCGTTGAGTGCGTGGTAGTCGAGACCGTTGGTGGAATCGCCGCCGCGCGCATCACGCTCTACGCTTCCTGCCGCGATCGTGTCAGTGATGGTTGGCGCCACTGCCCGTGCTCCTTCTCTGTTTCGAGATGATTCCAGAACTCCCCCAAGCCTTCTCGTACCCGGTCGACGTCCTCGGCAGTGCCCATGAGTTCGAACCGGTACAGAAAAGGAACGTGGCATTTCTGGGAAATGATGTTTCCTGCATAGCAAAAGGACTCACCGAAATTGGTGTTTCCCGCCGCGATCACTGCTCTGATCAACGACCTGTTGTGTGGATTGTTCAAAAAACGAATGACCGGCTTCGGTACATAACTGGTGTCGCGCCCTGTCACGGTGACCCCGCCACCATAGGTGGGCAGAATCAGCACATAGGGCTCGTCTACACGAAATGAGCCGTCACGGTCATGGATAGGTATACGTGTCGCAGGCAGGCCGAGACGTTGAACGAATCGGTGGGTGTTCTCCGACACGCTGGAAAAATAGACCAGCGAAGTCATCGGTTGTCACCATTTTCTTGTACGGTGCCCGGAACTACTCAGATGTGTCGGCGGAGGTGTCCACCGCCGACACTGCGGCGCTTCAAGCAGCGACGGTCAGGGTCTTGATGCGATCGGGACGGAAGCCCGACCAGTGATCTTCACCGGCAACCACGATGGGTGCCTGGAGGTACCCGAGAGCCATGACGTAGTCGCGGGCTTCGGCATCCTCGGTGATGTCGATGACGTTGTATTCGAGACCGGCCTTGTCCAGGGCGCGGTAGGTGGCATTGCACTGAACGCAAGCGGGCTTGGTGTAGACGGTGATGCTCATGAGAGTCCCTCTTTCGCTTAGCCAACAAAGGCCGATGTAGTGATGTTCAGCACCGATACGACCGATTGCCGGAGTCTCGCTCGAGGCGTTCCGCGTTGTGGTCTCTCAGTGCTCAAGACACTACACCTAGTGGCCGACAGAAACACATAACGCGAGATGTTGTGAGTCACATCGTTGGAATTCCCAGGTCGCCCCAGTTCAGCGCCTTCATTTCCCGGCGCGTCGGCGTGTCGCGCGTCACAGTTTCTATTTGTGCTCGCCAGCCTCTCAGAGCCGCGCCACGGACCTACCATGAGCGACGTGGAAACACCCCCGAAGGACGAGGCTCCACGCCACGAGGCAACCGTGACGAGAACACAGCAGGTGACACCGTTGATGCGCAGAATCACCTTCGGCGGGGAGGGCCTGAGCGACTTCGAGACGAGTGGTAGCCCGGACGAACGGGTGCTCGTCAGATTCCCCCTCGATCCCCCTCACGCCCGTAGTTACACGGTCCGGCGCTGGCAGCCGTCGAAGAACGAACTGGAGATCGACTTCGTTCTCCACGGCCACGGCGGCGCGGCACTCTGGGCCGCGACTGCGCAACCGGGCGAGACCGTTCACCTCTCGACGGCGAGCGGGTGGTTCACGCCGCCGGCAGGTTGCGACTGGCTGCTGATGGTCGCCGATCACGCCGCTCTGCCCGCGATCGGGCGAATTCTCGAAGAAGCACCCGACGGTCTACCGATCCACGTCATCGCGCAGGTATCCGCGCCGAGCGAACAGCAGACGTTCACGACGCGCGCCGACGCTCACTACCGATGGATCGAGGAATCGGACTCGCTGCTCGCCGAATTGGCCGACGCTGCCCTGCCCCCCGGCGAGGGCTACATCTGGTGTGCAGTCGAGGCCGCGGCCGCCAGACGCATCCGCACCCACCTGCGTCGAACATGGGAAATCCCGGCAAACCGCATGCACGTGATGGGTTACTGGCGGGAGGACAAGGAGAACTGGGAGCGTCGGTACGCCGCCGTCGCCGACCGTATCGATGCTGCGATGGGCGAAGCGATGATGGCCGGCAAGGATTTCGAGTCGGTTCGCGACGCGGTCGACGACGCGATGGAACGCGAAGGGCTCTAGCGCGCATACGAGTGAGGACCACACCTTCCGGCATGGCCCTCATTCGTGAAACGGATTACGCGTTGACGAGCTGCTTGCCGGCGTCGACGAGGTCGGAGACGACCTTGGAGACCTGAGCGAGCACCTCTGCGTTCTCACGCGGGTGCAGCTCACCGAACAGTGCGCCGGTTCCACCGATGCTCAGTGCAGTGTCCTCGACGACCTTGCCGCCGGCGATACGGACCGCCTTGGTGGTGTCTTCGTGTGCCCACTTGGCGCCGTTGCCGCTGGGCGAAGCGCTGATGACTGCGACAGCCTTGTCCTTGACTGCACCGACACCGTACGGACGCGAGATCCAGTCGATGGCGTTCTTCAGAACTGCGGGAATGGTGCCGTTGTACTCGGGGGTGACGAGCAGGAACGCGTCCGCGTCGCTCGCAGCGGAGCGCAGTGCGTCGACAGCGGGGATGGAAGCACCCTCGACGTCGATGTCTTCGTTGTAGAAGGGGACGTCGGCGAGGCCTTCGAAGACCGTCAGCGTGGCACCCTCGGGTGCGGCGGACACAGCCGTCTCGGCAAGCTGGCGGTTGACGGATCCGGCGCGCAGGCTGCCGACGAGAACGAGAACATTGGTCTGTGACATAGCGAGTTTCCTTCGAGAGTGGTGCGGTTGGTGGCTCCGGTTGAAAGTTATATCAACTAAACGGACCGCGGTCCACTTACATTCCCCGGCCCTGTAACCTGATCCCGTGAGCGCAATCCCCCTCCCCCAGATCGGCGCCGCGCCGGTCGAGCGCGGTGACGCAGCACGTAACCGCGTACTTCTGCTCGACGCCGCAGCCCTCCTCGTTGCCGAGCGAGGTGTCGACGCGGTGACGATGGATGCTGTCGCGTGCCGGGCCGGTGTGGGCAAGGGCACAGTTTTTCGGCGCTTCGGCAATCGATCGGGACTGATGCAGGCACTGCTCGATCACACCGAGCGAGAACTGCAACAGGCATTCATGTTCGGCCCCCCACCGTTGGGTCCGGGCGCGCCGCCGATCGAGCGCCTCATCGCGTTCGGACGAGCCCGGATTGCCATGGTGGAAGTACAGGGCGAAGTCCTCCGAGCGGCGGAAAACGCTCCTGAATACCGCTTCGGCGGTCCGGCCCGGGCTCTCGGCATCGCTCACGTCATCGGGCTTCTTCGAGGAGCCGGCGTCGAGGGCGACCTCGATCTGCTCGCTTCAGCACTGTTGGCACCACTCGAAGCGTCGCTCGTCCTTCATCAGGTGCGCGATCTCGGGATGACCACCCAGCGCCTGGCCGCCGGCTGGGAAGACCTTGCCCGGCGCGTTACTCGATGTTGACTCCCCCGATCCGTCCCACCACTTAATGTGAGCCCATGCGCATCGCTGCAGCCGTCATCGGCCTCCTGACCATCGCCGCGGTAAGCGGTTGCTCCGCTTCGTCCGACACCCCCGAAGACAAGACGGATCCCTCCGGTCGTGTGTTCATCTCGACCTCCGTGGATGGAACACAAATTCCCGGCGGCGGCCCGCTGACTCTCGACTTCAGCCAGGCCGGTCGAGTGTCCGCGGGCGCCGGATGCAACACGGCAAACGGTTCGGTCGAGTTCACCGACGGCACGCTGACCACCGGCACCATGGCGTCGACCATGATGGGCTGCCCTCCCGGCATCGCCGAATCCGACTCCTGGACAACAACATTGCTGACCGCTGCGCCGGCGTGGAGCCTCGACGGCGACACCCTCGTCCTGACATCGAAGGACGCCACAGTCACCCTGCAGGACAAGAAAATCGTCACGCCGGATCGACCGCTGCAGGGCACGACGTGGACTGTCACGTCCCTCATCAGTCCCGATGCGATCAGTACGAGCCTGGCTCTGGAGACGTCAGCTCCCGAACTGACGATTGCCGCAGACGGTTCGGTCAGCGGGAGCACCGGATGCAATCGCATGACCGGAAGCGCCCAGACGTCCGACACCACAGTCACGTTCACGCCGATGGCAACCACGCGTATGGCTTGCCCCGAGGAGAACATGGACATCGAGCGCCAGATCCTGGCGGTGCTCGACGGCGAAGTGAGCTACTCCGTCGACGCCGACACGCTGACCCTGCGCAAGCCCGACGACACCGGATTGATACTGACTGCGCAGGCTTGACCAGACGCTGCAGGCTCGATCAGACGTTGTCGAGCAGCCAGCGCCCCAACTCGCGGGCGCTGGCATCGATCATCGCGGGCCAGTCCAAGGCCGAGTCGTCCGCGTGATCGCTGACGTGTTTGACGAGTCGGCAGGTAGCACCCGCAGCCTGCGCGGCGAATGCGATGGCAAATCCCTCCATGTCGACCAGATCGGCTCGCTGTGCAAGGGCGTCCCGGGTTGCAGCGTCGGCGATGAATGCGTCGCCGGTCGCCAACACCGAGTCGTCACCGCCGGCGAGCACCAAACGGTCCGCGACGTCGTGCCCCAGCGCTCGGATCGCGGTGCTGCTGATGTCGTGATTGATGACGACGCCGGGAACATAGAGGCCGCCGTGGTGCGCGTGCAGCGCACCGGCTGTCCCGATGTTGACGACCAGCGGCAGATCATCCCGCTCGTACCGCGCGAGAGCAGAGGCGACTGCTGTTGCAGCACTGACCTTTCCAATCCCCGTGATCAGCAGTTCGTATCCTTGCGGCACGTATGCCGCTTCCGACTTCGTCGCACTGACCACCAGAACGTTGTTCGCACTCATGTGCGCGACCGTACCGCCCCGGATACGGTGGCACTGCACGCGCCTGCTCACATCGCTAGAGTCCATTCATGGCCACACTGCGTGAAAGCATCATCGAAGAACTCGGCACAAAGCCGACAATCGACGCCGCAGCGGAGGTTCGCGCGCGAGTCCAGTTCCTGAAGGACTACGTGCGCTCGACCCCCGCCAAAGGGTTCGTTCTGGGAATCAGCGGCGGTCAGGACAGCACGCTCGCCGGAGCCCTCGCCCAACGCGCGGTCACGGAACTTCGCGAAGAGGGCCTCGAGGCCGAGTTCGTCGCCGTTCGACTCCCGTATGGCGCTCAGGCCGACGAATCCGATGCTCAGATCGCGCTCGGCTTCATCAAGCCGGACCGCTCTCTCACGGTCAACGTCAAGCCTGGCGCCGACGCGACGGCCCGTGAGGCCTCCGAGGCGTTGGGGAACGGCGAACTACGCGACTTCGTCCGTGGCAACATCAAGGCGCGCGAACGAATGGTCATTCAGTATGCGATTGCCGGTCAGCTCGGCTACCTCGTGATCGGTACCGACCACGCCGCAGAAGCGATTACCGGCTTCTTCACGAAATTCGGTGACGGCGGTGTCGACATCACGCCGCTCACCGGCTTGAGCAAACGCCAGGGCGCTGCATTGCTGCAGGAATTGGGCGCACCCGAGAGCACGTGGCGCAAGGTGCCGACCGCCGACCTCGAGGACGACCGACCCGCGCTACCCGACGAAGTTGCCCTCGGCGTCACGTACTCACAGATAGACGACTACCTCGAAGGAAAGGACGTTTCCTCCGAGGTAGCCGAGAAGCTCGAGAAGATGTTCACCAACACTCGTCACAAGCGCACGGTGCCGGTCACACCCCTCGATGACTGGTGGAAGTAACTCCTACCAGAGCTCTTACCAGCGACTAGCTACCGAACAGGCTGCCGAAGACGTCGCCCAGCGAACCGGTTCCCGAAGCCGGATCCTTCTTCGCGAAGTTGGTGGTGCATCCGTTGAACTGCACTGCATCGACCAGCGTCGACGTGGCGGCGGAACCGGTGCCCACACTGACGCCGTAGTGGTCGACTACCGCGTTCGGGTTCGCGGCGACGATGTCAGCCAAAGGCACTGACACGCGGTCCTTGGCGCCGTCGATGTTTTGAGTGCTCCACCACACGCCCTTCTGGAGATCCGCGTGAACGCCGCCGTCAGCCGTCGGCGTGGCGTCGGGTCCCGGGACCCACACCAGGGTGGTGAATCCGTTCTCGAACTTTCCGCCGGTCGTTCCGGTGAGGCGGAGCTGGAACGCCGCAGTCGGCGTGGCGGCGCGCTCGGCAAAGCCGATCGCCTTGCCGACTGCGTCGGACAACTTGATACCGCCGGCCGAATGGTAGGAAACCGAACGATCGCCGGTACCGTCGACGGCCAGCTTCAGTGAACCGTCCTTGTCGAGAACGTTGTCGGCCGAGTACGACGCGGTCTGATCCTTCTCGTCGGTGAACGGGATGCCCCAACCGTTCGGCGTCGCTTCGGTGGACAGGGTCGAGCAGGAGGCTTCCGGCGCAGAAGAGCCGAGAGAACCGGTGGACGGAAGCGCAGTAGCAATTGCCGGAGCGGTGAGTGCAGCTGCCCCGAGGAGTGCTACGACGACTCCGACACGGCGCGTGGAATTAATCGACATTGAAATACCTTTCACATATCCCGAGTGGAATTGCGCCAAAATTAACACATGTCGACAATTACCAACAGCGAAGGTATTTCTTTTGTCATCCAAACAGATGACAATTCACCTTGGCAATTCGAAGTGCATTCGCTCCCCCAAAAGTAGGAGAAACTAAACAAAACGACCAATGCTGGACAATTGACCAACAATGGAGAAAACGGAGATAGATGCCACTTGAGCTGGAGTGATCAAGATATGAATATTTGGACCGGCAAACCGAAAAAGGATAATACGTCGGCAGCCCACAAATAGCTACGCCGGCAATTCTCGGACTAGCCTCCAGCGAAAGGCGGAAGAATATCGACAGCGCTACCGGAGGCTCGAGAGACGTCGCGGGTCAACTCGTCACCGACGAGGAAAGCCGAGACCGACAGCACTCGCTCCATCTCCGGTCCGTATCGCCCGACCAGCACCGCCACCAACTCGGCAAGTGTGTTGTCAGGCGAGATGGCGACTACCTCGCTACGGCAACCGGATACATCCGCTGCAGCAGCAAAGTAACGAACCGAGATCGAATGCGGATCAGCCACCAATCGCTCCCATACTTCTTTCCGGCGGAACGAAGTCCGCGGCGTCGATGCCGTGCCCAGCCCACTTGTTCCACATCGCACCGCGCCACAAATCCGCTAGTTCGTCGTCACTTGCTCCGGCCCTGAGCGCGGCACGCAGATCAACTTCACGGTCACTGAACAGACATGACCGAATTGTTCCCTCTGCGGTCATTCGCGTCCGATCGCATTCACTGCAGAACGAGCGGGTCACGGAAGCGATGATCCCTACCGTCATCGTGGTCCCGTCGACACGCCATTCTTCGGCAGGAGCCGACGGATCTTCACGGCCGATTGCTTCCAATTCGAAACGGCTTCCCAAAACGGACAACAATTCAGCCGCGGTCACCATGTTCTCGCGTGCCCATGCATGGTCTGCGTCCAGAGGCATTTGCTCGATAAAGCGCAATTCGACGCCGGCTTCGAGGCACCACTGCAAAAGATCCGCCGCGCCGTGGAGCGTTTCACGCATCAGCACCGCATTGATCTTCAGTGGCGCGAGCCCGGCCGCAGCTGCCGCTCGAATTCCCGCGAGAACGGACGGCAACCTGTCTCGACGCGTCAATTCAGCGAAATGGGCGCGATCAACCGAATCCAGGGAAACATTGATGCGAGTCAAACCAGCTGCAGCCAACTTCGCCGCACGATGTTCGAGCCCAACGGCGTTGGTAGTCATGGAAAGTGGAATTCCTGGCACGCGCGCGGCGCACCCCCCGATGATCTTTTCGAGGTCACTACGCATCAGCGGTTCGCCGCCGGTGAATCTCACCTCGCGAATACCGACTCGTTCGACGCCGATTCCGACTACTCGAATGATCTCGTCGGCACTCAGAAGATCTTCCGCAGCGATGGCCGGCAAGCCTTCCTCCGGCATGCAATACGTGCAACGAAGTGAACACTTCTCGGTGATCGAGACTCGCAGATCTCTGGCAACACGCCCGAACCTGTCGACCAGGAGATCCGTCTCGGGACGACCGGCGAGGGAGGCAGCGTCGAACCGCACGGTGGGAATTCCCATCGAGACCACTGTCATCACTTCACCAACTTCCGTATTGCTCCAGTATGACCGAAAGCCGTACTCCGTGTGTCGGACGGACCACACCGCCTAGGATCAAAACATGTCGAGGTTGTCGAGGTTACTGTCATGAGCGCGCGTTCGGTCGAGGAACACGCGTCGCACATCTCCGGATTGCTCACCGGCCTGCACACCCTCTCTCCGACGGCAGTTCCGACGGCAGAAGCGTTGGGGCGCATAACTTGCTCGGATATCGCATCGCCGGTAGACCTGCCACTCTTCCGCAACTCGCAGATGGACGGGTATGCCGGCGATGCTGCTTCTGTGGCCTCGGTTCCGACCACACTGACGGTTCGAGGCGTGATCGCCGCTGGAAGCGGAAAACCACCGAAACACCTTCCAGGATCGGCATTTCGCATCATGACCGGTGCTCCGCTCCCCGAGGGTGCCGACGCCGTTGTTCCGGTCGAGGACACAACGGGTGTCACCGAGCACGTCGTCACGATCGAACGGGGCAGGTCGGTAGGCGAATTCGTACGCGAACGTGGCAGCGACATCACCGCCGGAATGCTACTGGTCACGGCCGGAACGCACTTGGAACCTCGCCATATCGCCGCGCTGAGTGCTGTGGGCCTGGCCTCGCTCGACACCTACACGAAGCCACGGGTCGCGATAATTACGACGGGCGCCGAACTGAAAAGTGCCGGAACAACTCTCGAACCCGGTGAGATCTACGATTCCAACGGTCCAGCTTTGGCAACATTGGCCGAAGCCAACGGCGCCGATGTCGTATCCGTCACCCGAAGCAGCGACGACCCCGCCGAGTTCCGCGAATTGCTCTCGTACGCAACCTCGGTCGCTGATCTGGTGTTCACCTCCGGCGGAGTGTCCATGGGCGACTTCGAGGTGGTGAAGGAAACTCTCACGCCTCTGGGAGCACACTTCGGCCACGTCGCAATGCAGCCGGGCGGTCCGCAAGGCACTGCAGTGGTGAACGAAGTGCCGGTACTGAGCTTCCCGGGCAACCCGGTGAGCACGATGGTCTCCTTCGAGGTCTTCGCACGGGGCGAACTGCGCCGGGCCGCGGGCCTGCCCGAGATCCCGCGCGAGCGACTCCCGTTGACTGCACCGCTGCGTTCGGTGGACGGCAAGCGGCAGTTCCTGCGGGCACGCAGAACTGCGGACGGAATCGAACTCGTTGCCGGACCCGGATCGCACCTTGTTGCAGCCATGGCGTGGGCCGACGTCCTGATCGACATCCCCGCCGCCGTGACCGAGCTCGGCGCGGGCGATCTCGTCGACGTCGTCCCGCTCTCGACTTCCTCGATCTGATTCACTCGATCTGATTCAAAGGACACTGATGACCGAATTGACACACGTCGACAGCGAGGGCCGAGCGCGCATGGTCGACGTCAGCGCCAAGGCCGAGACGACGCGTATCGCCGTCGCCGCCGGCGAACTCGTCACGACCGCCGAGGTAGTTCGCCTCGTCCGCGCCGACGGCATGCCCAAGGCTGATGTCCTCACCACCGCGCGCATCGCCGGAATCGCCGGTGCGAAGAAGACCTCCGAACTGATCCCGCTGTGTCATCAACTCGCGCTCTCGTCGGTCAAGGTGGAATTCGGGTTCACCGAAACATCGATCACCGTCGAGGCGACGGCGAAGACTCGCGGACAGACCGGCGTCGAGATGGAAGCACTCACCGCCGTCGCGGTAGCCGGCCTGACCTTGCACGACATGGTCAAAGCGGTGGACCCCGGAGCTACCATGAACGGTGTTCGTCTGCTCACCAAAGACGGTGGTAAGCGCGGACATTGGACCCGCGACACTCAGAACGCACAGACAGCTCCGGCGCACACCTTCACCTCGGCACGGTCCGCGACCGTCCTCGTGGCTTCCACCGGCGGTGCGAACGGCACCAGACCCGACACCACCGGACCCACGATCGCGACCTGGCTACGTGAACGGGACTTCGAGGTACGTGGACCGCTTGTGTACGCCGACGCAGACATCGCGGCGGGCATCGCTGACGCCAAGGAGGGCTCCCCGTCACTCGTCATCAGTACCGGCGGCACCGGGGCTTCCCCCACGGATGCCACCCCGGAAGCTACCCGGGCAGTCTTGACCCGTGAGTTGCCCGGCGTCGCAGAAGCGATCCGGACCAAGGGCCTCGAGAAGACACCGCACGCGTCGCTGAGCCGTGGTGTGGCAGGTCTCACAGGTACGACGGTCATCGTCAATCTTCCGGGTTCTCCCGGTGGAGTGAAGGACGGTCTCGCCGTCCTCGAACCCATCATCGATCACCTGCTCGCGCAGGTCGCAGGCGGAGGAGCGCACGATGAGTGAGCTACTGGCTCGGATCTCCGAGCAACCGATTCACGCAGACACCGTCGACGCCGCCGTTGCCGGTCCGAAGAACGGCGCTGTTGTGGTGTTCACGGGAACGGTGCGCAATCACGATGGAGGTCAAGCGGTTTCGGCGTTGGAGTACCAAGCGCATCCGGATGCCGAACGCTTCCTCCAGACGTGCTGCCAAGAGGTTGCGGCCTCGACCGGCCTGCCGGTTGCCGCGATCCATCGCGTCGGTCACCTCGAGATCGGCGACCTCGCACTGGTCGCCGCCGTCGCCGCGCCGCATCGAGCGGAGGCGTTTGCCGCGTGCGCCGAACTGGTGGAGCGCATCAAGCACGAGGTACCGATCTGGAAGCGGCAACACTTCGCGAACGGCGTCTCCGAATGGGTCGGGTTGTAGGTCGAACGCTCCGGGAAGGTAGAGTTGCGATCACTAGGTGCCTGAAATCGGGCATCCAGCGTCGTAGAACGCAAATTTTCTTGCTGAGTGCTCAATGCACCCGCTCTTCTTACGGCGAAGAAGCCTGCCGACCGGCAGCGCCGCCACCACTGTGCTTGATTGTTCGACCGGTTAATTCCCGTGTCGGCATCCGGGCACGAACACGTGCCCGAAAGGCTCTGAACACACTTGTCTGACATCTCTACGCCCGCTACCACCTTCGCAGCCCTCGGTGTGCGCGCACCGCTGGTGAAAGCTCTCGAAGACGGCGGAATCACTTCTCCGTTCCCGATCCAGATCGACACCCTCCCCGACACTCTCTCGGGGCGCGACGTACTGGGCCGCGGAAAGACCGGAAGCGGCAAGACCCTCGCGTTCTCCATCCCCATGGTCTCCCGCCTCGCCGGCGAACTGTCCGGAGGAAAGCGTCGTCCGGGTCGACCGCTCGGCCTGGTGCTCGCACCCACGCGTGAGCTCGCCACCCAGATCACCGCAACCCTCGAACCGTTGGCCGCCGCATACGACTTGCGCGTGACCACGATCTTCGGTGGTGTCTCGCAGCACCGCCAGGTTCAGGCTCTCAAGGCCGGAGTCGACATCGTCGTCGCCTGCCCCGGTCGCCTCGAAGACCTCATGAAGCAGAAGTTCGTCAGTCTCGACGCCGTCGAGATCACCGTGCTCGACGAGGCCGACCACATGGCCGACCTCGGCTTCCTGCCCGTCGTCACCCGCATCCTCTCGTCCACCCCGCAGGACGGGCAGCGTCTACTGTTCTCGGCAACGCTGGACAACGGCGTCGACAAGCTCGTCAAGCGTTTCCTCAAGAACGAGGTCATGCATTCGGTCGACGAGGCCAACTCCCCCGTCGCCGCAATGACGCACCACGTGTTCGACGTCGACGGCGTCGAAGCCAAGAAGGCTCTGGTCGAGAAGCTCGCTTCCGGTACCGGTCGTCGCATCCTGTTCATGCGCACCAAGCACCAGGCTCGCAAGTTGGCTCGCCAGCTCACCGAGTCGGGCATCCCGTCCGTTGACCTTCACGGCAACCTCTCGCAGGCTGCTCGCGACCGTAACCTGGCGGCATTCTCCGCCGGTGAAGCGCGCGTCCTCGTCGCCACCGACGTCGCAGCGCGTGGCGTCCACGTCGACGACGTCGAGTTGGTCGTCCACGTCGATCCGCCGGCCGAGCACAAGGCTTACCTGCACCGCAGTGGTCGCACCGCTCGCGCAGGCAGCGCCGGCGACGTGGTCACCGTGGTTCTGCCCGAGCAGCGTAAGGATCTTGCGATCCTCATGCGCAAGGCAGCCATCAAGGTGACCCCGGTCCGTTCGACTGCCAACTCCGAGCACGTCGTCAAGTTGGTCGGCGACATCGCACCGCACGTCACGCCGGCTCCGAAGGCTCCTGCCCAGCCCAACGGTGGACGCGGACAGCGTCCCGCCGGCCAGGGTGGACGCGGCGGCGCAGCACGTTCGGGTCAGGCTCGCTCCGGACAGGGCGGTCAGTCACGCGGTGCTCGCACCGGCGGAGCTGCCCGTCAGGAACATGCCGGTGGTGGCGCTCGCCGTCCCCGCACCGGCGGCGGCGCTCGCACCGCAGGCTCCACCGGTGGCCGTCCCGCACGCTAGGCCACCGGTACAACTCAATAGGTTTCGTAATGGACAGCGTCGGCCAGTGGCCGGCGCTGTCGCCATCCGAAGCGTTCGAGATCCGGAACCTGTTGAAACTCGGTCACCTTCCCGACGCACAGCCACGCAATGGGGCGAACGGGTGACGGAATGCCCATGAGTTCGGTGAGGTACTTCTCGTCGTAGAACGAAACCCAGCCGATGCCGATCTCCTCGGCTACCGCGGCGAGCCACAAATTCTGAATTGCCAGTACCGCCGAGAACAGCCCGGTGTCGTCGACGGTATGACGGCCGAGGATGTTCGGGCCACCGCGCGACGGGTCGTAAGTGACGACGATGCCGGTACCACTCTCGGCAATTCCCTCGATCTTGATGGGGTCGAACGTCGAGCGGCGATCCTCGGGCAAGGACTGCGCGAATTTCACCCGGGCATCGGCGACGTGTGCCGCGAAGGTGTCGAGCGTCTCCGGATTACGAACGACGACAAAATCCCACGGTTGCGTGTTTCCCACGCTCGGCGCGCGATGGGCGGCGTCGAGAATGCGCATCAGAGTTTCGTCGGGGACGATCTCTCCCGAGAACTGGGCGCGAACGTCTCGCCGTCGCCGAATCGCTTCGTACACGGATACAGCTGATTCACTCACGCCCCGACGGTATAGCGGTGCAATCCCAGCATGGCGTCGGGGTGCGGTTCGACCGTTTCTTCGCGCACGCAGGCGCGGAGCGCGCTGCCGACCGCCCCCGAATCCATCCCGGTACCGATCACGACCAGTTGCGTGGTTCGAGGTTCGCCCGACTTCCATCGCAGCGGCGTGATCCGGACATGATCACCCACCGATTGGATCTCGAATTTTCCTGTGTGGCCCGGAATCTCGAAGTTCACGAAGCCCTTGATGCGGTAAACACCCGACGGCTGATTTTCGAGAAAGTGCGTCAGAGCCCTGGCATCGAGAGGCGTCTCCGATGCGAAATCAACCGATTCGTAGCGATGGTGCAGGTGATCGTGATGACACGAGCCGTCCTCGTGATCGTCGTCGTGCCCGTCGCGCAGGAGCTCGTCGAGGCTCAGTTGATCGCCCGGAGCCGGAGGGGTCACCTCGCCGGTATCGAACAACAGAGCGGGGTCTATCCGCGAGTGCGAGGTTTCCACCATCGGCGCTCGCGGATTCAACTCACGAATTTCGGCCGTGAATCGCTCGCGTTCGGCGACCGGAACGCTGTCGATCTTGTTGACTACCACCAGGTCTGCCAGGCGGACATGTTGATCGAGCTCGGGATGTTCGCGGCGAACGGTGGAGAAATTGGCTCCGTCGACCAGGACTACCAGGCCGCCGTAGACGACAGACGGGTTCTCACTTCCGAGGACGAGTCGAATCATGTTCCGCGGCTCGGCAAGCCCGCTGGCCTCGATGACGATCACGTCGATCCCGGACTGCCGGTGCGCCAACTTGTTCAGCATCTCGTCCATGTCCGAGACGTCGACAGCGCAGCACAAACAGCCGTTGCTGAGAGAGACCATCGAATCGACCTGACCGGCGACCATCATCGAGTCGATGTTGACGGATCCGAAGTCGTTGACGATCACGCCGATGCGTACACCGTCGTTGTTACGCAGAAGATGGTTGAGCAGCGTCGTCTTGCCCGAACCGAGAAAACCTGCGACGACTATTACGGGAATCTGCTTCTTCGCCACCACACAACCTTCCGAAACCACACGTA
>NZ_LVCT01000230.1:0-1278 GCF_001647205.1 Rhodococcus sp. EPR-134 | reverse complement strand
GGTGGTCGGTGACGTCAGGATCGTGCATGCGTTGTATCCACGGGATTCGGCGACCCGGCGGATCTCACTCCAGCCTGCCGCGTCGATGACCGCCGACCGTGAGAGCACGAACCCGGAAAGCCTGAGCGGATCGCCCACCAGTGCCCACGAATAGTCGTCGGCAATGTAGGTGACGATGTAGTTGGGTGGGCCGTCCAAGCTTTCCTGTGAGGGCACCCCGGGGAAGCTCACATGCAACTGGGCACCCGTTGCTGGATCGGTAACTCGGGCATTCCCGACGATCTCGTTGGCTTGACCGGTCCACGTCGTACACGTGTTCTTCACGCTCACGTTCGTGGAATCGACAATCCCGTAACTCGCCCGGGTGTCCTTCGCGCACGCGAGGTTGAAGGGCTGAGGAATCGCCGCCACCTGGTTCCATTCCCCTACGTAGCGCGCGACGTCCAGGTTCGCCACCGGCTGCAAGGGTTCCCAGATTGGGCTCGCCTGCGCGGTTCCCGAAAACATCGTCGCTGCGGCGCACACTCCCGCAATCGCAATCGCACTTCGCCCCGACCACTTCATGTCACTGCTCCTCGTCTGTACAACGCTCGATCGGCATTGGTTCCTCAAGGCATTCGGAGCTGACGGACTGGAGGATGGGGCGGTATGTAAAACTACTTTTGGTTTGTTATGGACCTACTTCACAAACCTTATGTAGTCTTTGCTAAAAGATAGCTGAAAGTCGGACGGAGCTACTGTGATGAAGGTTGTCGACTTAGGTCTAGAACGCACTCGCTATGCAGTCATCGACGAGACGATCGAGTCGAGGTGGCGCCGAGTCACCTCTATGCAGCACGACGCCGTTGCCGTCGTGACTCCGCGCGACCGGATCACTTTCGCCGAACTCGAACTCCGGACCGACGCATTGGTCCGCGAACTTCGCCTACGTGGGTCGCACGGGGCACGCCCGGTTGCGGTCGATCTCGAACCAACGGCCGAGTCGGTGCCCGCCATCCTCGCCACTCTGATTTCCGGTCGGCCCTTGGTCATGATCGACCCACAACTCCCCGAGGCCCGCCGAGCGCACATCATGAGCACCTCGGGCGCCGTCGCGCTGCAGTCGATACTCGACGAGTCTGCTGCGACAGGCTTCAGATTCGACAGCGCGTTGGAACCATCGAGTTCCGACCCTGCCATGATCGCGTTCACGTCAGGCACCAGCGGGGCACCCAAGGGAGTCGTGTTGAGCCACTCCATGTGCCTGAACAAGGCCGACGAACTCGCCGCAGCAATCGA
>NZ_LVCT01000229.1:0-22533 GCF_001647205.1 Rhodococcus sp. EPR-134 | reverse complement strand
CACCGAGACCGGTGTCGTCGCGTACAACGCGTTCCCACCACATTCCGAACTACCCGTCGGAGTGGTACCGGCCGGACGTGCTCGCGACGGCAAGGACGTACAGATCGTCGATGTGAACGGCGTGCCTCTCCCCGACGGAGAGATCGGAGAGATTCAGGTTGTCTCCAGTGATCTTGCCGACGGATACCACGGCGACCCGGATCGAACTGCAACACGATTCACGCGACTGGGCGACGGAGTGAGCATCTACCGGACCGGTGACCGGGGCCGCATCGACGAACGCGGAGAACTGCAACTGCGGGGACGCGTCGACGACGCCGTCAAGATTCGGGGCTACCTGGTGGAGCCGATGGAAGTCGAGGCGCATATTCGTCGAATTCCAGGCGTCGCCGATGTTTTCGTGGCCGTCGTCCTCGAGAACGATCGACCGGAGATCGTCGCCTACGTGGTCCTGACCAAAGCCGTGATGGCACGGTCGGGCGCCGAGATGCGGCGCGAATTGGCGACATATCTGCCGGCCTGGATGCTCCCCCGACATTTTGTTCTGATGCCGGCGTTGCCCCGCAACGAAAGAGGAAAGGTCGATCGAACAGCGCTGCCCTCCGTCGAGGTGCGGTCCACTCCACCGACTCTCGCCGGGCCCGCCGAATTGTGGTTGTCCTCGATCTGGGAGTCGATTCTCGGTATCGACTCCATCGACCGTGAGGACGACTTCTTCGAACTCGGCGGCGATTCGCTTGCTTCAACCGAAGTGGTGGCAAAGATTCACGACATGTTCCGGATCCGGATCACGGCGGCGGAGTTCGCGGCCGCCAGTACCGTCAAAGACCTTGCAGCGCTGGTGGATCGGCGCAGAATCGATCCCGATGATCGCGTCTGTCACAACACGATGGTGCCACTGAAGCTCGAAGGCCCCGGGCGACCGCTGTTCATCATGAACGGAGCGGGGTGCCCATCGACGACGCTGTCCGCCTTGTCGAAAGCGCTTCACACCGATCGGCCGGTTTACGCACTTCAGCCACATGGCTTCGAATCTCGCGGACTACCCGACCGGTCGGTGAAAGCAAGCGCCCGCCGTTTCATTTTCGAAATCAAGAAGATTCAGCCCACCGGGCCATACCTCCTCGCCGGATACTCGTACGGCGGCTACGTGGCGCTGGAAATGGCGACACAGCTGTCCGAGTCAGGTGACACTGTCGAACACGTCACCGTTCTCGACACCAGAATCTCCACCGAGGCTGCCGCACGACTGGCTGGTCGAGCGGGCATCACTTTGGATCCGTCGATCGTCGACCTTGCACCACAACCATCCACCAATGCCCGCTGGAAGCCGACCAGACGCACCGTCGCGGCCATGTGGATCCGCACGCTGTTCGCCGGCATTCTGCAGTACCCGCCGGCCACCCAGTGGACCGTGTTCCTCTACATAGGAGGCCAGGCGCTCCGGAAGCATCGGATACGAGCATGCGCCGCGCCCGTCACCTTGATCCGTGGGGCCACCAACAACCGTGGACGCGAGATCTGGTCACTCATTGCCACGGGCTCACTGGATTTCGACGACGTCGACGCGTGCCACGAAGACGTCGTCCGCCAACCGTACGTCCGCAAGACTGCGGCGATCATCGATCGAGTCTGTGATCGAGCGTGACCAGCGCTCCTCATGCCCAGCTGTAGAAGAAAGAGCGGCGCGGAGTGAGGGCCCAGTCGGTCGTCGACGAACACACTCGTTCCTTGACGAACGCACCCGCCCTGCCTGCGACGAACATGCCCGTTGCGTTGTCGACACGAGTGGTCCGCTGGAACACACCTCGCCGCCTCCCGAGACTGATGCACCGGCCTGCGAACTTCGGAGCCACCGGGCGCGGCGCGGAACCTTCGAGTCGATGCAGGATCGTCTCGGCCGCATGGACTCCCAAGGGAATCGCGGCCTGACAACTCATCCTCAGTAAAAGATCACCGACTGCGACCGCATCACCCGCACCGACGATGTTGGGGTGGGACGAGCATTCGAGTCGGTCGTCGACCTTCAGACGACCGAGACCGTCGACGGGAAGGCCACTTCGGCGCGCCAGATCGGGGACCCCGAATTCTGTCGCGAGAATCGTGCAATCTGCCTCCACCCGTGCGCCTCCCGCAAGCTCGCAGGACGAACCGTCGATCCGCGTCACCCGGGATTCGGTGACGATGTCGACCCCAAGATCGGTCAATGTTCTGAGAATTGCAGATCGCGCACGCTCTGACAGATCCGGGGCCACGATTCCTCCGGTCACCAAAGTGATTCGGCTGCTTCGCTGCTCAGCCAATTCTGCGGCAGTCTCGATTCCGGTGAGACCGCCGCCGACAACGCAGACCGTAGCCTTCCCGTCGAGTGTCGCCAGTCTGGATTCGAGGCGAACCGCGTCCTCGAATTCGGAGACGCTGAACCCGTGCTCCGCCGCCCCGCCGATAGTGCTGGGTAACTGCCCACTTCCGACTGCGTAGACCAGATAGTCGTAGTCGAGCACACTGCCGTCGTCGAGGGTAAGCCTGCCGAGCCCCGCCTCGATCGTCGTCACCTCTCCGAAGACTCGGTGTGCCGCACGCGGTAGCGCCCTGTCGAACGAGACCGTCGCGTCGTAGCCAGCCGCGATCATCTGATGGAGCCTGATTCTTTGCACGAAGTGTGGGCGCGGATTCACGACGGTCACCGTGATGTCCGACCGAGTTCTCAGCAGTCGCTTCGCTGCCATGCCGCCCGCATATCCTGCCCCGATTATCACCACGTGTGCACTCATGGTTCTCCGTTCCGCCAACGGTCCCCATGCTGAGAATGCACGGGATGATCAGGCCTCATCGCGGACGTTATTGAACATTGACGCCCTGGCGTTATGGCGGTCGACACATCTAGGCAGAACTGTGCTGCATGCAATAGAGACTCGAAAAACACAGGGTCGACAACACAACACTGGCTCGAAAACAACAAATGCTCTGCACCAATGGTGCAGAGCATTTGTATTGGGTGGAGCTAAGGGGACTCGAACCCCTGACCCCCACACTGCCAGTGTGGTGCGCTACCAGCTGCGCCATAGCCCCGTATTCAGTTCGCTCTAACAGTCGAACTCGCAGCGGCTGTTCTGCTTTCCGCTTGCTGGAAGAAAGTTACACCACTTGACTCGTGGGCAACAAATCGCCTGGTCAAAGCGAAGCGGCCGCTCCTTGTCGAAGCGGCCGCTCCAGCTCAAGAGGAGAGCTTGGAAACCCAGTCGCTGCTGCCTGTGTCAACGATCTTGCCGTTCGCCACAACCGTGGGCGTCCCGTTCGACCCGACATCCTTGAGCGCCTGGCTGGCGGCCGTGGCATTGGCCGCGGCGGCTTCGACGTTGGTACCGGAAGAGATGCAGGTTGCCACGTCCTCGGATGCGCCCGCATCACGAGCGATCTGGGCGAGGTCGTCGTTGGTGTGGTCGCTGCTGCCGCCCTCGGCAGGCTGCGTGTCGGTCGCGAAAAGCTTGTTGTGGAATGCGGAGTACGCAATCGCGTCACCACCCTGAGCGACGCAGAGCAGAGCGGCGCCGGCCCGTGTGGAGTAGTCACCGCTGCCCGACGCCCGGTTGAGGAAGTTCAGCATGTGGTATCGCACGGCGACGTCACCGTTGTCGACAGCGGCCGCGAGAGCCTGGCCACTGAGGTGTTCGAGAGCGGCACAGGCGGGGCACAGCGGATCCTCGAAGAGATCAATGGTTGTCGCGGCGGAGGGCTTGCCGAGCAGCACCACTCCGTTGTCCTGCACCGTGACGGCAACTTCGGAACTCTGCACGGAGCCGTAGCCGTCGTTCTGGGGCTTGTTCTTGCTGTTCGTCCACAAGACACCGCCGATGACGAGGGCCGCGATCACGAGCACCGCGAGGCCACCGATGATGTAGGTGGAGCGGCTCGAGACCGGTTCCGGCGAGTATTTGTTCTTGCTGCTCTTGGTGCTCACGCTGATGCAGTCCTTCGTGCGTCGAAACGATTTACCGATTGCTTACCTTGCCACTGAAGACTGAGTATCCACTGAGAACGCCGCGCGTGATCCGGGCCCCAATGCGAGTGGCGAACGCGGGAACACGAGCAGCCAGACGGCAAGTGCCAAGAAGCCCAGGTCGCGGAGAATCTCCTTCGAATAGTCCCAAGCGCCGACGTCGGCTGCACCTCCGCCGCCGAAACATCCGCAGTCGATGGACAATCCCCTGGCCCACACCGAAATGATCACCGCAATGAGAACCGTGAGGATGACCACCGCGACTGCAGCGTATGCTCGCACCGCCAACCCGACGAGGATCAGCAGGCCCAGGACTATTTCGACCAGGGGAAGAGCCGTCGCCACCGGACCCACCAGTGACTCGGGCAATAGTTGATAGGCGCGCACCGCGATCTTCGTCTGAACGGGATCAAAGAACTTGAGTCCCCCGGAAATCAGCCAGACGGCCGCCAAACCCAATCGGGCCACAAGACTCACGATGCGAATTGCCACCCGATCGAGAGTACAGAATGCCCGGTCAGTCCAGGTTTGTCCGCGCAGGAGTATCCGTTAGCACCGTCACATCAGTCAGATCTTCTACAACGGATTCGACAGGCTTCGTTCGCGACGGGACGAACAGCCACCCCGTCGCCGACACGACAACGACGGCTCCCATCACTGCGAAGGCCGCCGAGTACGAAACATGTTGGGCGATCAGCCCGGCACAAATCGGCGCCACTACCCCACCGATGTCGGACATCATCTGGAATACCGCCAGAACGGGTCCGCCTCGGGCCGTCGATCCGACAACATCGGCAACCGCGGCCTGCTGGGCCGGACTCATGAGCCCGGAGCCGACACCAGTCACTGCGGCGATGGCGAAGAACACCACGAGGTTGTCGGTGAATCCCATTGCGATGGTTCCCAGACCACAGATGAGCAGACCGCTCACGACAAAGGGCTTGCGTCCGAAGCGGTCGGAGAGTCGTCCGGAGACGATCAACACCAACGCATTGCCGACGGCGAAGATCGTCAGGGCGTAGGCCGCAATCGAGGGGTCTCGGCCGAGGAACTCGACGACGAACAGGGGAACCATGGCAACGCGAACTCCGAAGATCACGCCGCCGAAGGCGAGATTCGATCCGAGCGCTGCCCGGTACACCGGAGACTGGAGGCCTTCTGTGAGAGTCATCGACTTCACATCGACAGCCTTGTCCGGTGACGCCAAATGAGATCCACGCAGGCTCACGAAGACAACGAGCGCGGCGATCACCAACGCAATTGCGTAGATGATGAACGGCATCCGCAGACCGAACTGCAACAGCGCTCCGCCGACCAGCGGGCCGCCGATCGATCCCATGAGAAAGCTTGTCGCGTACAGACCCGACACGCGGCCGCGACTGTCCGACGGTGACATGCGAATGATCAGCCCGAGAGCCGACACGGTGAACATGGTCGACCCGATGCCACCCAACGACCGGAACAGCAGAAGTTGCCAGTACTCCCCCGCGAAAGCGCACGCACCGGTCGAGACCGCGACGATGAGAAGGCCGACGATGTAGACCGGCCGCTCACCGAGTTTCTGTACCAAAGTGCCGCTCATCGGCGCGAACACCAATCGCATGAAAGCGAAAGACGAGATCACGATCGTGGCGGCGGTGACCGATACGTCGAAGCTGCGCGCGAACTGAGGTAGTGCCGGGGCGACCAACCCGAATCCGAGGGCGATGACGAAGCTGGCGGCTACCAGTACCCAAATTTCCTGTGGCAGCTTGGCTGCACGAGTTTTCATGTCGCCCGGAATTCTAGCCGGGCGACATGAGCGGTCCGCGGGCTAGTTCGCCTTCAAGACGCCGGACACCAAGTCCTTGGCCGCTGCCTGAACCTGAGCCAGATGATCGGCGCCCTTCATCGACTCGGCATAGATCTTGTACACGTCCTCCGTGCCGGACGGCCTCGCTGCAAACCACGCGTTCTCCGTCGTCACCTTGAGACCACCGATCGCCGCGCCGTTTCCGGGCGCGGCAGTCAGTGTCGCGGTGATCGGTTCACCCGCCAGCTCGGTTGCACTCACCTGGTCGGGAGACAGTTTTGCCAAGACTGCCTTCTGTGCGCGTGTCGCGGGCGCATCGATACGTGCGTACGCCGGGCTCCCGAACTTCTCGGCCAACGCGGCGTAGTGCGCTGACGGAGACTTTCCCGTCACCGCGGTGATTTCCGACGCGAGCAACGCAAGGATGATGCCGTCCTTGTCCGTCGTCCAGACGGAACCGTCGTGTCGGAGGAAGGACGCGCCGGCGCTTTCCTCGCCGCCGAATCCCACAGACCCGTCGAGCAATCCGGGAACGAACCACTTGAACCCGACCGGAACCTCGAGCAAATCGCGGCCCAGGCTGCTCACGACACGGTCGATCATCGAGGAACTCACGAGGGTCTTGCCGACCTTGGTATCTGCGCCCCAACCTGGCCGGTTCGCGAACAGGTACTCGATGGCAACGGCCAGATAGTGATTCGGGTTCATCAAACCGCCGTCGGGAGTGACGATGCCGTGGCGGTCGGAGTCCGCATCGTTTCCGGTCGCGATGTCGTAGCGATCCCGAATCCCGATCAGCGACGCCATCGCGTCGGGCGACGAGCAGTCCATGCGGATCTTGCCGTCAGTGTCGAGCGTCATGAACCGCCAGGTCGGATCGACGAGTGGATTCACCACTTCGAGGTCCAGTCGATGAGTTTCGGCGATCGCGCCCCAGTAGTCGACGCTTGCCCCGCCGAGGGGGTCTGCACCGATCCTGATTCCGGCATCGCGGATCGCGTCGAGGTCGAGGACACTGGGGAGGTCTTCGACGTAGTAGCGGAGGAAGTCGTAGCGTTCGACGCGGTCCAGCGCTTGTGCCGCCGTCACACGCCGTACCCCGGAAAGCCCCTTGCGCAGAAGCTCGTTCGCTCGATCGGCGATAACCGACGTCGCATCCGTGTCCGCGGGCCCGCCGTGCGGCGGGTTGTATTTGAAGCCACCGTCACGCGGCGGATTGTGTGACGGTGTCACGACGATGCCGTCGGCCTTGGCCTCCGGACCCGTCGAGTTGTATCGCAAGATCGCGTGACTGACAGCTGGGGTAGGAGTGTAGGCGTCGCGTGAATCGACGAGGACGACGACGTCGTTGGCGACCAGGACCTCCAAGGCCGACAGCCAGGCAGGCTCCGAGAGCGCATGTGTGTCCCGGCCGATGAACAGCGGGCCGTCGATTCCCTGCGAAGCGCGGTACTCGACGATCGCCTGGGTTGTCGCCAGGATATGAGCTTCGTTGAACGCCGAGTCGAGACTGGAACCGCGATGTCCTGAAGTGCCGAAAAGTACCTGCTGCATCGGGTTCTCGGGATCCGGAGTGCGCGTGTAATACGCGGTGACCAGATGAGGAACATTGATCAGATCCTCTGGCAGAGCCACTTGTCCTGCTCGTTCGTGCGCCACGAATCCCCCTCGGCCCGGTGGTCGACCACTGTGTCGACGCGACTGTGGACAATTGTCTACCCTGGCCGCGTGGCGTGCACGCTCGGCGCCGGATCCGTCAATCCGTGATCTGGATTCCCAACCACGCAGCGGACAGTCCCACGATCAGACTGAGGACGATGTAGATCAGAGAAAGCGCCGTCTGGCGCCTCTCGATCATCCCGACGTTCTCGGTCGCGAAGGTCGAATAGGTGGACAAGCCGCCGCAGAAGCCGGTCGCCAGAAGTGCGGCCATCGCGGTGGAAAGAGCTGCCCCGGTGAACAATCCAAGGAGGAAGCAGCCGATCACGTTCGCGGCGAACGTCGCAGCCGGAAATCCCTTGTACGCGGGCACATACCGCGCCAACAGGTACCGGCCACTCGCACCAGCGCCGCCGCCGAGCGCCACCAGGAGAACTGTCATGCCGACGCTCCGTCCCGCGCGCGGATCCAGCGTTCACCGAGCCCTTTGCCCAGTGCTGCAGCGAGGATCGCGGGAATCAACGTCCCGAGAACATAGAGAATCGATCGCCACGGACTCTCCGTCACGGCGTGAACCGCGAAGGACGAGAAGGTGGTGAAGCCGCCGCAGAAGCCTGTGCCGAGAAAGAGGTACCCAACCTTGTTGTGCACGAGCAGGGCCGCGAGAACACCGAGAACGAACGAGCCGACGACGTTGATGACCAGCGTCGTCCAGATGTGGGGAAAGAGCTCCCCCAGACCGTAGCGGCTGAGCGCGCCCAACCCTCCGCCGACGGCAACCGCGCATACCGCAGCCGGCAGTTTCAGATCACCCATGCTCTGGCCTCACCCGAAAGAGCCTACGTCCCGGAGCGGGCTTTCGGCGGGCGAGGAATGAAGTAACTTGTCCGCTGCTGATACTCGCGATAGCCCGGACGCTGTTCCATGTGTCGCTCGAGCAACCGCGCTCCGGTGGCGAAGACCAGGAAGTACGTCATGGCGATCGGTGAGAGGACGGTCAACACCCCCGGCCACACGGACGCCGAGACGAGGAAGATCCCCCACCAGACACACGCGTCGCCGAAATAGTTGGGATGCCGCGTCCATGCCCACAAACCTTGATCCATGATGTGGCCACGGCTGCCCGGATCGGATTTGAACTCCTCCATCTGTCGGTCGCCGACCGTCTCGAACGTGACGCCGACAATCCACAGCGCGATTCCGAGTACGACAAGAAGTCCGAAGCTGCCGTTCGACACTGCTGCGACCTGGATCGGCAGGGAGACGAACCACAACGAAATCCCCTGCGTGAGATAGATCTTGCGGATCGCATACAGCGTTCGATTACCCGTCGCTCGTCCGAGCATTTCTTCGTACCGCGGGTCTTCACCTTTGCCACGCGATCGAATCGCCATGTGCGTCGCCAACCGCAGACCCCAGATCGCCACGAGCGCAAGCATCAGCAACCGGCGCCAGAGGTCGCCGGTTCCCACTATCGCGGACACGAGCGCGATCAGAACGAAGCCGGCGCCCCACGACACGTCGACAACGTTGTGGCGCCCGATCCGTACACCGATCGTGGCTGTCACCGCCATTCCGACGGCGATCGCCAGCAGACTCGTAAGTGTGACCACTCCGAACGCGCCCCAGTCGAATCCGTTCATCGCCGCGACACCCACTGCGGCCGTACCGGTTCCATACCCGATCGACCATCACCGTGCGGCCGGACCGACAGAATCTGATCGACGCCCATCCTGCCGTCCCGAAATGCCATTCCTCCGCCGACGAGGTAGAGACGCCACACCCGAGCGACTTCGACACCTACGAGTTCCACGACGCGATCCCAGTTCGATTCGAAGGTCTCGATCCACGCGTCGACGGTCCGCACGTAGTGCTCACGCAGGGCGTGGACGTCCCGCACTTCGAGTCCACCTTCCTCGATCATCGCAACAGTGCGACCGACGGGCCGCATGTACATGTCCGGCGCGATGAACGACTCGATGAACGGACCTCCCCCGGGGTGCGGGCCAGTGCGGGACATCTGCTGAATCAGCACACGGCCACCGGCAATAACATTGTCGTGGAGCGCTTTCACGTAGGTCGGATAGTTGTCCTCACCGACATGCTCACCCATCTCGATGGAAGCGACCGCATCGAAGGGACCGTCTGGAATCTCTCGATAATCTTGGAGGCGAATCTCGACCCAGTCTTCCAAACCGAGCGCGCGGACCTTCGCGTCGACAAAAGCCTTCTGCTCCGCCGAGATCGTGATTCCGACAACCCTGGCACCGTACTCCCGCGCTGCATGCAGGCTCAACGAGCCCCAACCACAGCCGACATCGAGAAACCGCAAGCCTCGCGCTCGATCGAGACCGACCTTGCGGCACACCAGGTCCAGCTTGTCTGTCTGTGAGTCTTCGAGCGTGTAGTCCGGTGCATCGGAAGTCCAATAGCCCGAGGAGTACGCCATGTTCTCATCGAGGATCAATTGGTAGAAATCGTTCGACAAATCGTAGTGGTGCCCGATCGCCTCGCGGTCGCGGGCGAGGCTGTGCAGGCGCCCCTTCACCTGAGCCTGCGACGCCGGCGGAGCCAAAGGTCTCCCGAAAGCACCGAAGGATCGCGCAGCCTTGACCACGGCCAGGACAAGCGAGGGTGTCGGGGTAATCGACCCGAGCCCCCGCTCGGCAGACACCTTCCACACGTGTGTGAGTGCATCGCCTAGATCGCCCTCGACGTCGAGTTCACCGAGAACATATGCCTGCGCAGCCCCCAACTCGCCGGGATTCCAGAGCAAGCGTCGCAAAACGTTCGGGCTGTAGAGCGTCACTTTCGGAGCATCTTCCGGACCTGCCGTGCTGCCGTCCCATGCAGTCAACCGCACCGGAAGTTCGCCGCCGACAAGTGGACTGAGGATGTCCGAGAGACGACCCGCAACGCCGGTACCTTGTGTCGTTCGATCCATTGTGGCAGTCATCGCTGGTTCCTCCGATCGAGAACAATTTGCTGGACGTCGAGATACCCCGACCGAAACCCCGCCTCGGAGTAGCAGAGATAGAAATGCCACATGCGCGCGAACACTGCGTCGAACCCGAGCGCGGACGCCTCGTCGGTGCGAGCGCTGAATCGCTCGTCCCACAGTCGCAACGTCTGCGCGTAGTGATCGCCCATCGACATCCGCTCACGCACCCGCAGGGTTGTCATGCGCTCGGTGACGTCCTCGATCGCCCGCACCGACGGGAGAAATCCGCCGGGGAAGATGTACTTGTGCACCCAGGTGTAGGTGTTGCGGGTCGCGAGCATTCGATCGTGCGGCATCGTGATGGCTTGGATCGCCGCGCGCCCACCCGGCGCCAGCAGGGCGTCGATCGTCTGGAAGTAGCTTCCCCAGTACTGGTGGCCGACGGCCTCGATCATCTCGACCGACACAACGGCGTCGTACTCCCCCTGTACCTGCCGATAGTCGAGAAGGTCGACCTGAACGCGATCTGCCAGTCCCGCAGCGCTTATCCGCTTCGCTGCCAATTCCTGCTGTTCGACCGAAAGTGTCACCGAGCGCACCGTCGCTCCCCGTTGGGCAGCTCGGATCGCCAATTCTCCCCAGCCTGTGCCGATTTCGAGCACTCGCGAACCGGGTCCGACACCTGCGCCATCCAGCAGTCGATCGATCTTCCGATGCTGCGCCGCTGCGAGCACGTCCCACGATGGGGTCGCCCCTACCGACAGATCCTCGAAGAGTGCACTGGAATACGTCATGGTGTCGTCGAGGAACAGTTCGAACATCTCGTTCGAGAGGTCGTAGTGCCGGGAGATGTTCGAGCGCGTGTTCTGCGTCGAATTCCGTTCACTGCGAGGCTGCTTCGGAATGTAGAGGCCTCGTAGCCGCTGCAGGAAGTCGGGAATGAGCGTCGCCACGCGGGAGGCGAAGACTTCCAGGACCGCAGTGAGGTCGGATGCTTCCCAATCGCCCGCCATGTAAGACTCGCCGAATCCGATCAAACCACTGTCCCCCACACGAGCAGCGAAGTCGTCTGGGCGGTGAATGACCATCAACGGCGAATCGGGGCTACCGCCACCGGAGAACTCACCGTTGGGCATCTGGACACGCAGCGGCAAACGTGCGACCGCCTTGTGGAACAGGGCGCGGGCAACCGGTGATGCAACCCGCACTTTGAGCCCGCTCGGCACGGTGGCGACGCCCGGCCACCGCTCGGTTTCGATCGTGTGAGCGGAAGGTTCGGTGCCGAGAGTGGTTGTGGTCATTGCACTGCCTCCTGCGGGTGATGTTGCGGTCGGGGAACGATGGGTAAGCGCCTGGCCCACAGCCGGATTCCTTGAAATCTGATCTGCGCGGCGACTCGGAGCGGAGCCAGCGGGATGGCGAGCGCACTGCGCACGATCTCGCGCGTCGTCGCCGGCACACAACGACCGGACACCGTGGCCACGAAGGGCGCCTTGCCGTCACGGGCCAGAACTATCGAGAGCGCGAGCGCGGTGTCGGGTAGCGGAAGTCGCATCCGGTACTCGCCGTCCAGATCGTTGAACGGAGATACGTAGAACTCTTTGGACGTGCGAACCGCGCCACGTTCGTCGGTTTCGAGCAGGTAGCAGTGCCGCTCGCCGTAGGTGTTGTGAACCTCGGCAACGACGCACCGCTGACTGCCGTCGTCGTTCAGACACCAGAACACACTCAGCGGGTTGAACACATGGCCGAACACACGCGCGTTCGCAAGCATGAGGATGCGACCGCCGGCGAACTCCAATCCGTTGGTTGCCAGAAAAGTCTCGACGTTGGCACGAATCGATCGAGTGGGGTCGCCGAGGTGATCCCCGGCGTCGAACTTCGCCAAGGGCCGCAAAGCCTTCGGAAGCTCGGGCAAATCGTCGACGTCGACGAGCCAACTGTAGCTTCGGTACTCGAACTCGTTGTGCAACGGCTCCGTTCGAACGTGCCGAATGCTCGTATGAACGATGGACGGCGTGATGGGTGCGGTCACGGCCACCGACCTCCGACGCGTTCGGCGGCGCGCAGGCCAGAGAGTGCACCGTCCTCGTGGAAGCCCCATCCGTGGTACGCACCGGCAAACGCGAGCACGTCCGAGTCCAACTCGGGAAGCCGCGCTTGAGCGGCGACGGAGGTGGGTGTGTACTGCGGATGCTCGTAGGTCATCTGATCGATCACCGAGTCCGGGGACACCATTTCGCCTCCCCCCAAGGTCACCAGGTAGCGCCGGCCGGTCTCCGGGAGCCGCTGCAACCTCGTCATGTCGTAGCTGACCAGAACGTGATCCGGCTTCGCGTTGCATTCAGGGATGTAGTAGTTCCACGACGCGCGCGCATTGGTGTTGCCGGGCAGCACATTCTCGTCGGTGTGAAGCTGGGTGTGGTTGACGGAGTACGGCATTGCGCCGAGGACCTGGGATTCGACAGGCGTCGGATCCGCCAAAATCTTCAGCGCTTGCTGCGGATGCGTTGCGACCACGGCTGCGTCGAAGGTCTGGATCTGGTCGTCGCCGTCACGAATGTCGACGCGATCATCGAACCGGTGGATTGCGCGCACCGGCGTGTTGAGGCGGATATCCCCGATACTTTTGGCGACGAGACGAACGTATTCGCCCGATCCACCGGTGACTGTTCGCCAGGTCGGCGATCCAGTGACGCTCAGCATTCCGTGGTGATCGAGGAACGAGAACAGGTACCGCGCGGGATACTTCAGCGCGGAGCCGGGATCACACGACCAGACTGCCGACACGAGCGGAGTCATGAAGTGAGCGGTGAAGTAGTCGGAGAACCGGCCGCTGCGCAGAAACACTCCCAGTGTCTGGTCGGGTGCCGACGGATCCGTGTTGTCGAGCAGGGCGCGGGCACGGCGATGGAAGCGCTTGACCTCCATCAACATGGACAGAAAGCTGCCGTTGACAAGGAGCCCCGGCGTCGGGAGAACGCCGCGCAACCCTTGGCCTCCCGAGTACTCGAGACCGCAACCCCCACACCTGACCGACATACTCATGTCGGATTCCTGCGTAGGCACATCGAGTTCTGCGAACAATCGCAACAATGTCGGATAGGTGCGATCGTTGTGAACGATGAACCCCGTGTCGATGGCGAGGCTTCGCCCTTCCGGGTCGGTGACCGAATGGGTGTCCGCGTGCCCGCCGAGCCGTGAATCCGCTTCGTAGAGGGTGACGTCACTGTCCTTACTGAGCACCCACGCCGCTGTCAGACCTGCGACACCACTACCGACGACGGCCACCTTGCGCTTGTCGGAACTCATCGTCGTTCTCCCATCTTTGTTGCGGCTACCCCGCGACTCATTCGTGCGATTGCATCCGCGACGAGGCGATGCCAGGTCGCCGCCCGACGGAGCATGAAGTGGCCTGCGCCGTCGATGCCGATCCATTCAGCGCTCTTACCCGACTTCTGCAGTTCGTCAACTTTCCGACGAGACGCTGCCGGGTCGGTCCACGAGTCGGCCGTGCCGTGGAGCACAACCAGTGGTGTGTCCGAACGCAGATTCACCGACGTTCCATCGGGCCACCACGGCGCCAGCGCAACCACACCGACCACCGCCGGATCGCCACACAGTTCGGCGGCGACCCGTCCGCCCATCGAGTGGCCCAGCAAAATCACCCGAGCTTGTGCATTACGTTTCGTTATCGCGTCGAGTGCGGCTCGAGCGTCGGCGACCGGACTGCGCTCGGCACCGTTCCAACCACGAACCCGATAGCGAGCCTGCACCGCTCTCACACCGGAGCGGCGAAGCTGAGCGGTGAACGGGCACATCCGAAGGTTGGACAGATGCCAGGCGCGAGCCGGGCGATGGCTCGATACCTTTCCTCCAGGCAGCACTAGCACCACCAGGTGCTGGTCACCGTCCTGCTGTTGCCGTCGGTTGGGCGTCATACACGGCATTCGGAGCCGAAAACCATTTGGATGGGGTTCGTAGAATTTCTTTTGTGAATCGTGAAGCACTCGTCGGCGATGTCCTCGACGCCATGGACGCCAACTTGGTATCCCATGCTTGCCACCTGCATGAACACTTGCCGACGGGATCGGTCACGGTCTCTGCAGATGTTGTCGTCGCAGACAGCGGCCTCACCGACGACACTTTCAACATCATCGCTGGTGCGCGCTTCGCTGTACCTGCTGCTGAAGGCCCGGAAGAAGACCGACGACTACTCGACGTACTCGCGTGGCTTCGAGCAACCGGTCGTCCGTTCTCCTGGTGGACGGGTCCGCGCGACAAGCCCTCTGACCTCGGTGCTCGCTTGTCAGCCCTCGGCTGCGTGCGCTCCGAGGAAGAAAGAGCGATGACGGCAGACTTGGACGTCGTCCCACGCCCAACGCCTGTCTCAGAACTGTGCGTTCAGCGAGTGACGACTCGTTCGCAGCTCGCCGACTACGCCGCCGTGATGGCCGCCAATTGGTCGCCGCCCTCAACCGCAGTAATACGTTTCTTCGAAGACACCGCCGATGACATCCTCTATGAGCGCTCGCGGAGTTCGTTTGTCGTGGGATACGCGAACTCCCAGCCTGTCGCCGGAGCCGAGGTCCATTTTGCCGCCGACGTCGCCGGACTGTATGGGGTCGTCACACTCGAAACGGCGCGCCGACGCGGATTCGGCTCGGCGGTCACCCTTGCCGCACTCGACATCGCCCGCGAGCGAGGTGCCCGAACCGCTGTACTTCAGGCGTCCAGCGACGGCGCACAGCTCTATCGAAACGTCGGCTTCGAGGATGTCGGTACCTACGCCGAGTACTCGATCGGCAGCGGTTAGACGTCCCCGCGGGGACGCTTTCCGTCCTCATCCACGGATGTGTGTCGGTACTGGCATCTATTATCGAACGTACATTCGAAACATTGTCGGACACGCGCCGGGGGGGCAACGATGAACGCAGCACTGACCGATACCGCAGAACTGACCGATACCGCGGCACTGATCAATGAAGAAACGCCGGATTCCACCCGAAGCGACGTAGAGCAACTCGGCTCCGAAATCTGCGCTCTCGCCGGCCAGATCGCCGCGGCCACGGCTCGATTCCTCACCCTCCTGTCGAAGTTCGACGAAGACCGCGGCTGGTCCGGCCCTGGACTGCATTCATGCGCCCACTGGCTGTCGTGGAAATGTGGAATGAGCCTGCACACCGGCAGGGAATATGTTCGCGTCGCCAAAGCGCTCCGACCTTTGCCCGAGATGCGGAAGGCCTTCGAGCAAGGCCGGCTGTCCTACTCGAAGGTTCGCGCACTCACCCGGGTCACCACGCCGTCAAACGAAAAGCAGATGGTTCGGTTCGGATGCGAGGCGCCCGCAGCCCAGATCGATCGTCTCGCCGCAGGTCTGCGTAAAGCAACCGACAATGAATCCGGCAAAAGCAAAGCGCCCGAACATCTTCAGGTCCGCTGGCATTGGGACTCGGATACGGGCGAGTTTGTCATCAAAGGACGCCTGCCCGCACAGGACGGCGCCCGAATCCTCGCAGCATTGGCGGTGGCGGAACGTGAACGCACCCGAACCGCTGCCATCCGCCCTGTCGACGAGAAGGCTACAAAGAACCCGGCCGGAAATATCGGACCAGGACTCGTCGCGATGGCAGAGCTCGCCACCGCCGCAGTCACAGACCGCACGTCCAAGGCCGCCGCGAACGAAGTTGTGTTCTTCCACGAAGCGAACACCGTCCGTGTACCGAGTGGACCCGCGCTCCCCCAAAGTGCCGCCGAGGAAGTGCTCTGCAACGCGAAACTTCGCCTGGGAACGACAAAGGAGGGATGCGTTTTGAATCTGGGCCGAAGGACCCGCGTCGTCAGCGCCAAACAAATGCTGGCATTGAATTACCGCGACGGATGTTGCCGCACACCGGGTTGCGGGCGGACTCGCTTCTTACACGCACATCACGTGAAATTCTGGGGACGCGGCGGAAATACGGACTTGGACAATCTGATCATGCTGTGCGGCACCTGCCACCGCGCGCTGCATGACGGCCAGTTCACGATCACTGCTCTCGGCGAGCAGAAGTTCGAGTTCCTTTACGCCAATGGTGACGTCATCGACCCAGCACCACCGACCGAGGGATTCGCTGATGGCCTACTGCGCGGAGACATACCCGACGACGCGATCATCCCAAGATGGGACGGCGAGCCCCTTCACCTCGATCACGCGGTCAGCGTCATCCTCGACGGTTGGGCCGCCTGAGGAAACATTGGTCTAGTCCAATCTGAATCTGCCGTGAACAACAGGACAACCCTCACATCCAGGTAGTGCAATTGGTCTAGTCCTATCGCAAGATGCTTAGCGTGACCAAGAAAATCGCACGCACCGCAGCCGCTATCACACTCCTCCTCGCCGGCGCTGTTGCTGCCGGAACTGCAACTGCTGCAGCAATTCCCGGATCGTCCGACCTCAATCCGTCGGCCGCCGAGAAGACAGTTGTCATCGGCCTCGACGGCACTATGCTCAGCCACATCAAGACCGCCGACGCTCCCCGTCTCCAGAAGCTGATCGCCGAAGGAACCAGCGGAGAATCTTCCATCCTCGGCCACACCACCATCTCCGGACCGTCGTGGTCGACCATCCTGACCGGAGTCTGGGATACCAAGCACGGAGTCAAGGACAACACGTACGCGGGCGCCCGCTTCGACCTCTACCCGAGCGTCTTCACCCGGCTGGAAACAGCAAAGCCCTCCCTCCTCACCGAATCGATCTCCACCTGGGGCGGCATCGACAACATCGCCTCCAGTGGGACACCGAAAGCCGACGTTGTCGTCACCACGGCCGATGCAGGTTCCGGAGCGGCCACCGACGCTGCGACGGCAGACGCCGTCGCCCGCGACATCACAGACAAGGGACCTGACCTGATCTTCACCCAACTCGATCAGGTGGACGGCGCGGGACATAGCGGCGGCACCAACGGCGCTGCGTACGAAGAGTCCATCGCCTCGGTCGATGCTCAGGTGGGCAAGATTGTCGATGCCGTCGATCAGCGCGCAGCAAAGACCGGCGAGAAGTGGACTGTACTGGTCACTGCGGATCACGGGCACAAGCCCGCCGGTGGGCACGGCGGTCAGACACCCGCGGAAGCAACGACATTCGTCATAGCACGCGGCTCGGGATACGCGGCCGGTAAGAACACAGACTCGTACACGATCGCCGACATCACCCCGACAATCCTCCAGAGCCTGGGCGTTGCATTGCCTGCCGATCTGGACGGCAAGCCGCTGGCCAAGGAAGCTCCCGGCTTCGTCGGCTCGGTCGACCTGGGATTCTTCGGCTCCTGATCGCAAGAAGGCCCGGGCCACACGGCAGCGTGCCGCAGCAAGACAGCAGCAAAAAGGCAGCAAAAAGGTCGGGCCGGAGAGCGGGTGCTCTCCGGCCCGACCTGTTGTGGAGCTGCCGGGAATTGAACCCGGGTCCTACGTTGAATCGCTAGGGTTTCTCCGTCCGATATTCGAATGTGAGTTCGGAGAGGGAAGATTTTGGGCCCCTGATCTGCGATGATCCGCAGGCCATCGCGCCCTATATCGCTCGCGTTCAGGACCCTACGGTCGAGTGCGTCCTGGGAATTTCCGCGAAAGTGGACAGTAAGTCGCCACTATTCGCAGCCCAGGAATCGCAGGTTCGTTTAGTTAGATGCGATTGCACCAGCGATCGGTTTGCGGGTCAGCGCGAGCACATTCGAAGATACGGATCGTCTCACCGCACTGCCCACAGTAATGAGTTCGATGGCCACCCCAACTCTTAGCGGCAGGCTCGGGTGGCCATTGACGTCTGATCCAAGCTAGATGCCATACTCACGGAACGTACGGATCACAAACTTATGCTTAGCGATCACCATAGGATCGTCAGTACCGATGCCGCCCTCGGCGTAAACCAGCCAGCCTACTTATCCATATCCCCGAGACGCGGCCCGCAACTCCCCCAGTTCCCCCCGAACACAGAATCCCCCACCGTCACGGAGGACGGGAATGCTGTCAGTCTCTCGCCGGCAACAGCGTGTAGATCGACTCGGGTTTCTTCATGATCAGTTCGGCGTCTGGCGCGTCGGTACCCCCAGCGTCCGCCTGGAAGAACGACCCGTGCCGGGTTAACCCTCGTCCAGGTCAGGTTCGCATGCCGTGACCCGACTATCTCGGGTGCCACCGATGCTCTCTAGCGGACTTGGACGCGAGACATCGCGACTTTCGACCGAAGAGCCGATTCCGATGATGCCACCAATTTGCTTACATGCAATGATTCCGAAGACTTAACGCAACCCCCTCATCATGGCCACGTGAGGGAACGACATATTCGCTCACGCGATCAACGAAGGGCACACAATGGCAGTCGGAGCGGGCGATAATTACTGGCGTGACAACCGTCTTCCTGGCATCCTGAAGCACCGAATCATTCGACGGTACCTACCGCTCTACCTCGCACGCACATCGTCCAAGGATGGTCGAGCAGTATACATCGACGGCTACGCTGGGCGCGGATTTTACGAGAATGGCGAGGCCGGTTCGGCTGGGCTGCTAATGGAATTCGCACTTGAGGCTCAGGGAGAATACATCCTGCGTCTCTTCGAGAAGGACAAGACGAACTACGAACACCTAAACAGCGCAGCAGAGAAATTTGCAGCAGAGGGTGTCAACGTCAAATGTGAACGCGGGGATATTGTCGATAAGATCGAGAACACCGTCACTGAAGCTGATGGGCTGCCCCTATTCCTGTTCCTTGATCCGTGTGGAGTCGGGCTTCCATTCGAAATGGTAGTCAGCGCGATGAATCGACCCGCAGCCGGCGAATGGCCCCCCACGGAGCTACTGATGAACTTCAGCTGGGAAGCCATCCGCCGAATCGGCGGTCACGTGAGTTCCCCCAGAGGCAGCGAAAAAACACTGAAAAGGCTCGATACTGCCCTCGGAGGCGACTGGTGGCGCGAGCACTTCCTATCTGGCACGTCAGATGAGGCTGTTGAAGCTGTAGTCGATGGATTCATCAACCGCCTTGGAGCCGCCACGAATTGCAGTGTCGCATCGCTACCAGTCCGCAGGAAGCCTTCACACAAGCCTATCTACAGCCTGGTCTACGCGACGCGAAGCCCTCGCGGGTTTTGGCATTTCGCCGACATAACAGCCAAGAGTTTGGAAGACGTCCGGATTGCCCATGAGGCACTTGCCGAACCGGGCTTCTTCTCTATCGCGACACCACAACAAGACGCTGAGAACGCAGCCCTCCCCGACATCGAAAAGAACATCCTGTCAATCCTCGAAAAACGGTCCGAGTTCATCGTCGGCGATTTTCCGTTTCTAGTTTTCGGCGAACACATTGGAACGGTTGGAGAGAAGATCGTCCGAAAGGCGATAAAGTCTCTGCACCGCCAGGGGCGTACTCCATCTACTGGGGTTGGTGGAAAGACTGAGAACTTGAAGGTCGTCCGGCCCAAGCGGTAGCTACCCCACCCTCCACCGAGGCATCTCGTCCCAAAGCTCGCCGTCAAGTTCGCGGCCGAGCGCCTTAGGCGTTCGGCCGCCCCACTGCTTGAAGAAAAACGGGACTTCATCTACCTGGCAGGCATCACGAATATCTCGCGCCCAAGACATTTCCATTGGTCGATAGTTCGGGCCGGACTCGCCACCAGCGATGACCCACCCAATACCAGCAAGATCTATACCCTTCAGCGAACCGAGAAGTGGCTCACACGACAGGAACCGAACCGCTGCCGGCACGTCCCGAAGATGGTCAACGCGGTCAAGGTGATCGGCGTTTTCGACGGATACCCCCATCCAGACGTTGTCTGGCCACTCAACCTTGTCGGCGAATCGGTTCAAACGTAGGGATCTCTTCGTGAGAATCTGATAGGTGTGCTGCGGAGTTTCCCGCATGACATCGAAGACATCGCGAACGAACGAGATCGGGACCTTCGCATGAAACAGATCGCTCATCGAGTTCACGAATACAGTCCGAGGGTTGCGCCACCTCCGAGGCTGGTCAAGCGCCGAAGGATGAACCGTGACGCCAAATCCTGGACCCGACGTGACGGGGTTACCGTCATTTTGATATTTCGCGGCGCCCATTGCCTTTAGTCGTTTCGACAGGGTCAGGGCATAGCAGTTGTCGCAACCAGCGGAAACACGGTCACACCCAGTCACTGGGTTCCATGTTGCCTCAGTCCACTCGATCGACGACTTGTCGGCCACGACGTTAACCACCTTCGAATATTTGTTCGATAAATCAGGCTACACCAATACCGCCCGAACGGTACCATCTTGGGAGATCCTAGCATTGAATGAATTAGTTACGTTGCCCCCCAAGGTATTTCAATATCCTTAACTCGACCTAACGATCAACGGTAAAGGCCTCCAACCTTGCGATGGGACCGGAAACAGTCATCGTCGGCGAACGACCTTTGCGACCTGTGGGTAAACCCCTGGGTGCTTTGGACGCGAGTACAACGACTGACAGGCTACGGACGACGGACGCGCATACATAGATGACGAGCTAAGGGGACACTCACCTTGGATTAACTGAAAGGCACCACCATGAAACGCACCACCTTGGTTCTATCTACCGCAGCAACGACATTCAGCCTTATCGCTTGCGGTAACGGCGGGGCAGCCTCCGTGGAAACGGTGACGGTGTCGGCTGAACCAACTTCCACGACAACAGAGGCAGCAGAACGAAAACCAGGCAATTCCGCGCAAGTGGATCTGACGTCCGCCAGGTCAACGACATGTATGCATCGAACGGCCAACCCGCAGTATCTGAGCAGGAAGCGAGGGGCCTCGCCGATTCCATGTGCGACCTCCTCGATGTCGGCAACAGCCCATATGACGCCGCCCAGCTACTCGAACACGAAGGGTTCCTTCAGGAATTCACAAGCCAGGTGGGTAGCCAAGGGCACCGGGGCGGCCTGCTCGGAGCATCTCAGGTAGTCCGCTCGTCCACACCACCGCTGGAAGGCATCACAATAGCCACACCCGGCCCGGCTGGCATCCCCCCCCGAAAGCAACCAGCAGCTCCGCTACTGGGACGGTCAACATTGGTCGAGTGCGACACAGCCAACGCCACAACAGACGCTGGCGTCCACGCCGCCTCCACCTGTGGCTCCCGAGAAGATCGCAAGAGGGAAGGTGCATACTGCTGCTGCGGACGAGCTGGATGCTGCGGTTTCAGGAAAGGAGCCAGGTCGCGAAAGGGGAACGTAAGTGGACAGTGACCTGATTCGGGCACAAAAAATGAGGCAGGCCCTACACCCTGTTTCGAGTGTCTGACCTGCCTCTTTGTGGAGCTGCCGGGAATTGAACCCGGGTCCTACGTTGAATCGCTAGGGCTTCTCCGTGTGCAGTTCGCTAAGTCTCTACTTGGATCTCCCAGTCTCGCGAACAAGCCAGGATGACGATCCCAGTCACTGTTTGATGTCCCATTCGACTCCGTGACCGAGCCGAACAGTAAAGCCCTCTAGCTGATGCCAGGAACCGGGTCGAGGGCAACCCCGGGCTGACAGACACGCTTCGCTACTTAGGCAGCGAGAGCGTAGTCGCGCTGATTGGAATCGGCGCTTATAGGTTTGCAGCGACGCTTACGGTGGTCTCTTGCCTGCACCGACACGCTTCCCCTAACTCAACACACGCAGTCGAAACCGTTCAGCCCCGTGTGTGCCCCGCGTCTTTCGTGGGGCTATTCACTATAACGCGCCGAAGTTCGGAAGTCATACCAATTAATCGGCGGCACTTTCCGTGTCCTTCGCCCCAGCCGTTTCCTGCACTGCACCCGCTTCCTGCACTGCACCCGTTTCCTGCACTGCAGCCATCTCACGCTCGGCGGCACCGGTGATGTTGGTGATCATCCCCTGGAAGACAACTCCGTGGAAAGGCAGGATCGAATACCAGTACGCCCGACCCGCGAGCCCGCGAGGGAAGAAGACCGCGCGTTGATCGAGGTGGGAACCCACCGGCCGTCCGTCGGCACCGGCTGGGCCTTCTGATACTCGCAACTCCAACCATGCTCCGCCCGGGACCTTCATCTCGGCGCGCAATCGGAGCAACTTGCCTCGATCGATTTCTTCGACCCTCCAAAAGTCCAGGGCTTCGCCCGTGTTGAGCCGGCGTGGATCCCGCCTGCCCCGGCGC
>NZ_LVCT01000228.1:0-4428 GCF_001647205.1 Rhodococcus sp. EPR-134 | reverse complement strand
CACCGACCAGAGGGTTTTCGGATCCGCCGCGCAGTCACGTTCGCGATGATCGACGTAGACCGCTTCGCCGGCCCAATCCGGGTCGGATGGAAGAGGATCGGATGGAGCGCCCGCAATCGTTGCACCGGACCACGCCGTCTCCACCTCACCGGTGTCGATCTTTCGAAGTGCCAGTCGCACCGCTTCTCGATACGGCGTGAGGCCCTCGGCGGGAGGCGGGATGAAGCCGTCGATGTCGTGATTGTGCATCACCGCGTCGTTCTGCAGGGATTCGATCAGGGGCATCGCCAAACCTCGTGGGATCGGCGTGACCAATCCCACCCAGTGACCTGCCAGACGCGGGGTGAGGACGGGCAGGACGAGGATGCGTCGGCGTACCAATCCAGCGACGTCGGCGTAGGTGTTCATCATTTCGCCGTACTGCATGACATCCGGCCCACCGATGTCGAAGGCGCGGTTGACCTCCGGCGTCGTCGCCGCGGCTGCAATCAAATAGTGGAGTACGTCACGCACCGCGATCGGCTGAATGTTGTTGTGCACCCACTTGGGTGTGGTCATCACCGGAAGCCGATTGGTCAAGTGGCGCACCATTTCGAAGGACGCCGAACCCGATCCGATCACCACTCCAGCTTGGAACACAACCGCCGGAACCTCGGAGTCGAGCAGGATCCGACCGACTTCGAGCCGGGACTGCAAGTGAGTCGACAACTCTCGGTCGGAGGGATGAAGCCCGCCCAGGTAGACGATCCGTCGCACCCCCGCATCGCGGGCAGCGGCGGCGACGTTCTCCGCGCTTCGCTTGTCGATATCCGAGAACGACCCTCCCCCACCCATGGCGTGAACGAGGTAGTAGACCACGTCGATATCGTCGAAAACACCTGAGAGGGTGGCACTGTCGGTCAGATCCCCGCGCTTGATCTCCACCGAATCGTGCCAGGGAACATCGCGTAGTTTCTCCGGGCTGCGCACCACCACTCGAACTCGATGACCCTCTTCGACCAGGCGAGGGGCAAGACGTCCGCCGATGTATCCGGTCGCACCCGTGATCAACACTCTCACTGCGTCCATCACCCCACGCTACGCACAATTCAACTGCGAAGCGCGAGTGCAACCTCGAGGTCGTCGTTGGTCAACATCATGTTGATCCCCGCTCCGGCCTTCGCCCCGGCGGCTGCGGCCATGATGACCTGGGCACCCGGGTCCACGACATTGCCCGCAGCGAACACGCCGGGCACGCTTGTAGCCCCCATCATGTCGACTGTGACGAAATCGCCCATCATCGTCTCGGCGCGCTGCGCACCGAATGCGCGCAAGATCGCATCGTTGGGGTCCATCGTGAGGGCGCCACCGACAAAGACCGCCGAACGCGCGACCACACTGCCGTCGGCCAACCGCACGCCCACCAACCGATCATCCTCGACGACGGGACCGGCAACCTCACCCTCGACGATCGAAATACCGCGAGCCGCAAGCTTTTCCCGATCTTCGGAACTCAGTTCGGTGATGCGATGAAGGAAGAGAACCACGTCATCGGACCACTGGCGAACCATGAGCGCCTGGTGCATCGCAAATTCCGCGCTCTTGGCGATCACGCCGAGCGGCTGATCACGCACGCCGTACCCGTGGCAGTACGGGCAGTGCAACACATCGCGTCCCCAACGCTCGCCGAAGACTTCGAGTTCTACCGGTAGGCGGTCCGTCAGACCCGTCGAAACAAGCACCTTGCGCACCTGAATCTTGATGCCGTCAGCCAGTTCTACCGAGAATTTCTCGCCGTCCCGTGTCACGGAGACAACGGTGCCGTCATGGAACTCGCCGCCGAATTTGCGGACCTCACCTCGGCCGATGGTCAACAATTCTGCCGGGTTCATGCCGTCACGGGAGAGGAATCCGTTCATGTGGTCGGCGGCCGCGTTCCGTGGCGATCCGTTGTCGAAGACGATCACGGATCTGCGTGCCTGACCGAGAATGAGTGCGGCGTTGAGGCCTGCCGCACCGGCTCCGATTACTGCTACGTCGAATGAGTTCTGCGTCATGAATCCAGAATGACAATAGAACGCAGTCTTGACAAACACTGTTGCCACTTTGGCAAAATGAGTGCATGACCGAAACATCGTTCGAAGCCGTACTAGCCGGCATCGGCCCTCGCCTACGTGCGTTGCGCCAGCAGTCCGAGATGACCCTGGCGGACCTGTCGGAGACCACCGACATCAGCGTCAGCACACTGTCGAGACTCGAATCCGGTACTCGCCGAGCCAACTTGGAGCTTCTGCTGCCGATTGCCAAGGCACACGGCGTCCCGTTGGACGACCTGGTGAACAGCAAGATCAAGGACCCACGCGTTCGAGAAGAACCTCGAACGGTCGGATGTATGACGGTCATTCCGCTGACCAGTCAACCCGGCAATCTGCAGGCCTACAAGATGATCATCTCGCCCACCGACGACGATCGCGAACCGGGATCCCACGAGGGCTACGAGTGGGTCTACGTTCTGTCCGGGCGCATCCGACTCCAACTCGGCGACCGGGATTTCATCATGGGGGCAGGCGAGGCCGCCGAGTTCGACACGCACATCCCGCACCGCATCAGTGCTGCCGACGGACGGCCGGCCGAGGCGATCAGCCTCTTCGGAAAACAGGGCGAGCGGGTTCACCTACGCGCAGCGCCGGCCGACAGACGCGGCTGAGGAAAATTCTCCGAGAAGCGAGGACATCTACAAGCGGGTGACTCGGTGGAGCGGGTGCACATCGTTGAGAGATGACTGAGAATCCGGCCAAACCAATGCCAACTGTTGTACCGCGCCGCCTGTCTCCACGCGAGATAGCTAGCCCGATGAATCATCATGACCGAGAAGAGGAATCCCGATGAGTGGAAAAACCACTTCCTACTGCGGTCCGGGCTCGTGCACGATTTGAATCGCTCCGATGAAGTGGGTCGGCGGACCCACCTTGTCGATGTATGGAATGTAGATGTTCGTTCGTCCCACAGGGCCTGCCGACCGCTCAGAGCTCTTGCAGGGTAATTGATCTTGCGTCCAATCATTCGTCGAGTTCGCGGGGCGACGAATTCACGTAAGTGGCGAAAACAAGGGGAATGACATGGAATTACGACAACTCGCGCGCGATCTTCAAGTCTCGCGTATTGGCTTAGGGTGTAACAACTTTGGTACCCGGCTGGACCCTGAGGGGAGTACGGAGGTCGTCCGTACCGCCCTCGATGAGGGCGTCACCCACTTTGACACAGCGACGATGTACGGAAACGGGCGCTCGGAGGAAATCCTCGGCAAGGCGCTCGCAGGTCAACGAGACCAGGTGGTAATCGCCACCAAAGCGATTCCACGCCCGCGTGAGGTCGATTACAAGCCCGGAGTACTCGCACGAAGCATCGAGGATAGCTGTGAGGCAAGCTTGCGGCGACTCAGCACCGATCGAATCGACTTGTACTACCAGCATGTCCCTGACCCCGATGCTCCACTGGAGGAGGCCATCGAGGCGTTGAATGGGCTGGTAGCCAAAGGGAAAGCCCGCCACGTAGCTTGCTCGAACTACTCCGCGGATCAGATGAGGCAGGCCGAGGGCATCGCCACCGGTACTGGCGCATCGCATTTATTGGCGAACCAGGTCGAATGGAATTTGCTCAACCGCGCGATCGAGGCAGACATTGTTCCCGCCGCACACGAGGTCGGAATGTCAATCATCCCTTTCTTTCCGCTTGCTTCCGGAATGCTCACCGGTAAGTACACGATGCGACGGCCGTTTCCGACCGGCAGCCGACTAGCCAGTGCGCCGTACTTCGCCACACTGGCAACGGAAGAGAACTTCGAGTACGTGGAGAAACTGTCAGCGTTCGCACAAGCGCACGGACACTCGATACTCGAACTCGCCATAGCGTGGCTGTGCGCGCAGGAGAGCGTTCCCTCTGTGATCATCGGTGCGATGAACCCCGAACAAGTGCGATCAAATGTTGCCGCCGCGGAGTGGAAGCTCGACGACGACGTTCTTGCGGCGCTGCCTTCGCGCCCCTGAAAGTCTGCGGTTCAACTCCTTTTGCTGATTTGACTACTGAGCAGCCAGATAGAAAACAAACGGCCCGCGCACTGGTAGCTCGCTTTCGCAATCCAATGTTGGACTTCCAACCTGTAAGCCGCGTCGACCGTATTCGTTCCGCCGGCAGTCGCAACGACAGGACCAGCACATCACCTCCGAGTGTGTGTGAGTGACGAAGAGAAGTGGCCATCGATGACCTACCAGGCTGTGCAGCCAATCGAGGGCACTGCCCTCTGCTGGGGATGCATCCCACACGCTGATTTGATACAGCTCGCCGAGTTGGCCCGTAGGGGCGGCTTTCCAGAGATCACTGTTCATCCCTCGCAATATTCGATTGTGAAGAGTGCCGACTCCCGAGTGCGGGAGCGCCTGGACGATCTAG
>NZ_LVCT01000227.1:0-1023 GCF_001647205.1 Rhodococcus sp. EPR-134 | reverse complement strand
CTCGGTGCGGCGTTGGACATCGTCCGGCGAGCCGACCACCCCGGCGTTGGAATCCTGTTCGATACTTGGCACTTTCTGCGCTCGGGTGGTACGCCGACCCAGCTTGCAGAGGTTACCCATGGTCAGGTATTCGAAGTGCAGATCAGCGATCGTGTCCAGCCTGGCCGCCACGATCCCTATGTACCGATGACCGGCCGCCTGGCTCCTGGCGAGGGAACGGCGCCGATCGCGGAGATTGTGCGGACGTTGGGGGTCGTGGCTCCCGACGTCGTGTTGGGAGTCGAGGTGTTCACCGCTGATATCGGAGATCCGGATGAAACCGTGGCCCACCTTTCCGCGGCCACTCGGATGTTCCTGCGGAGTACTGAATTTGGTTCGCCCGCGGGCATTGTCGAGCCGTCATGAGCTATTCCGAGGCCCTGAGTTTGGTGCGGTACCAAACTCGCACCGCCGCCGCGTTTTCCAATTTGGCCACTCCGCCAATCGGAGACCAGTTCAAACCACGCGGGACTCTTTTGACAGATGGTTGCGGATCGGGGTATCCGGCGTGCAAGTAGCCCGGGTACTCGTCGAGGAATGAAACAGCGCGTTCCTACGATGGGTGTACGGGTCACAGCCGCTGAAAAGGAACTACGCCCCAGCGACGGCAATCATGCCGACTGCCGCCAGCGCCAACAGCATTCCCGCTTGTTGCACGCGGCTTACCCGCTCGCCCAGCATCACCATGGCGAGCAGAACCGTCGCAGCCGGATACAGCGAACCGATCACGCTGACCAGTGAGAGCATTCCGCCTTGGAAGGCGTAGATCATCGTCCCGTTCGCGACGACGTCGAGGACGCTGACGTACACCGCGAGCTTGAGTGGCTCGCCTCGTGGGAGAACGAAGTGACCGGCCGCCAGCGCGACCAACCACACCACGACGGTCGCGGCACCTCGAGATACGGCCAACGCCCACAGCCCGCTGCCCTCGCCGATCTGGTGAAGTGCGATGAACGAGAGTGCAAATGCGCCACCGCTTCCGAC
>NZ_LVCT01000226.1:0-2224 GCF_001647205.1 Rhodococcus sp. EPR-134 | reverse complement strand
CGGCGACCAGCGCGACGGCAATACCCAGGTACGCGATCAACCCCGGCCGCTCACCGAAAGCGAAGCCGACGAGCACCGGAATGCCCGCCACCAGAACAGCTGTCAGCGGCGAGACCACCGACATGGGGCCGGTTGCCAGCGCGAGATAGAACCACCAGACCGCCAGACCACTCGTGACGCCCGCGATCGCACCCCAGATCAGACCGTTCGGCGTCAGCGTCCCGGATACGAAAGGTGCTGCGATCAGAACGATGACGAGCGAGAGTGGATACGAGACGATCACCACACGCAGTGCGGCAACTCGTCGTGACGCAACTCCCCCGACGAAGTCGCTGACTCCGTAGGCAACTGCCGCCACGAGGGCAAGCAGGATGGAGGTCAGCGCATGCCCTTGATACGACGACCGAGCTCGCGGGTCACCTCGCGCTCGGCGGTGCGCTTGGCCATGTCCTGGCGCTTGTCGTAGTCCTGCTTACCCTTTGCCAGTGCGAGTTCGACCTTGACCTTGCCGTCGTTGAAGTACATCGACAGCGGGACCAGCGTCTGGTTTCCCTCGCGGGTCTTGCCGACGAGGTGCTCGATTTCACGCTTGTGCAGCAGGAGCTTTCGGGTACGACGTGGCGAATGGTTGTTCCACGTGCCTTGCGTGTACTCCGGAATGTGCAACGAGCGCAACCACACTTCGCCGTTGTCCACCGTGGCGAACGCGTCGACGAGCGACGCCTTGCCTTCCCGCAGACTCTTGACCTCGGTCCCGACGAGAGCGATGCCGGCCTCGTAGGTGTCGATGATCGTGTAGTTGTGGCGTGCTTTGCGATTGGTCGCAATGACCTTGCGGCCCTTTTCCTTCACTGTCCGGGCCTCTCAGTCCGCTGTCTTGCTGTCGAATGGTTCTTGCTGTTCCAGCATAGAAGCTCGTGCAAACCGATTATTCGCGGACGTACAGACGCAGCGTCACGTACGCCGTCACCGCGGCCATTCCGACACCGGCAAGTACGAGGATCGGCGAGACGAACAGCACGTCACTGTTGGATATCCGCGCCACGATGTTTGCTTCGTAGACGTCGGACAGGACCCCGTCGATGAAGACGTTCTTCGCCGTGAACAGTCCGGCAATGGCGAGCACCGCACCGATCAAGGCCGCTACGACGGCTTCGAGGAGGAACGGAAGCTGGGTGTACCACCGCGTCGCGCCGACCAACCGCATGATGTTGACCTCGGTACGACGCGTGAACGCGGCGATCTGGACCATGTTGGCGATGAGCAGGATGGCCGCGATCGCCTGGACGATCGCGATCGCGAACGCTGCGTTGCGCACTCCACCGAGCACGCTGAACAGTCGGTCCACCAACTCGCGCTGATTGAGCACACTCTCGACGCCGGGCCTCGAACCGAAGGTGTCGTTGATGACGCCGAACCGCTCCGGGTCACTGAGCTTGACCTTGAACGACGCCGGGAAGCTGTCCGGGCTCACCAGGGCTGCCAGTTCGGGCTGGTCCTTGAAGACGCGCTCGGTGGCGTCCTTCACGGCGTCTTCGCGGTTGAGGTACTGAACCGCGACGACGGACGGAGTCTGCTCGAGTTCCTTGCGCAACGAACTGCAGATCTCCTGCTCGCAACCGGGATCGGCCGAAGAGATGTCGTCGGTCAGGAAGATCTGCACCTCGACGCGTTCGAGGAAGATCTGCTGGGTCTTTCCTGCCATCTGCACGACCAGCAGACCGCCGCCGAAGAGTCCGAGGGAGATCGCCGTCGTCAAGATCATGGCGATGGTCATCGTGATGTTGCGGCGTAGGCCGGTCAGGACTTCGCTGAAAATAAAGCTGGCGCGCATCGGGGAATCCGATTCCTTTTCGAGAGGCCGGTTGTTTCACGACAACCGGTGGGCGTACGGGACGTGTGGTCGTAGTCGGCGCTACCTGCCGACGCCGTACACACCCCGCGCTTCGTCTCTGGTCACCTTGCCGAGATCGAGTTCGATGACGCGTCGACGCATGGAGTCGACGATGTGGTGATCGTGGGTCGCCATCACGACGGTGGTGCCGGTGCGGTTGATCCGCTCGAGCAGCAGCATGATGTCCTGGCTCGTTTCGGGGTCCAGGTTGCCGGTGGGCTCGTCGGCGAGCAGCACGAGAGGGCGGTTCACGAATGCGCGGGCGATGGCGACGCGCTGCTGCTCACCGCCGGAGAGTTCGGTGGGCAGTCGATCGGCTTTGCCGGCCAG
>NZ_LVCT01000225.1:0-265 GCF_001647205.1 Rhodococcus sp. EPR-134 | reverse complement strand
CTGCTGGAGCAAGCGGAAGTCCTGGAACACACAGCCCATGCTCTGGCGAAGCTTCGGCACGCGGCGGGCCGCCAACTTGTTGACGTGGAAATCCGCGACCTCGATGTCGCCGGACGTAGGCGACTCCATCTTGAGCAGCAACCGCATGAACGTCGACTTGCCGGAGCCGGAGGGGCCGATGAGGAAGACGAACTCCCCCTTCTCCACCTCCACACTGACCTTGTCGAGCGCCGGCCTGGTGGAGGCCTTGTAGGACTTCGACACA
>NZ_LVCT01000224.1:0-2130 GCF_001647205.1 Rhodococcus sp. EPR-134 | reverse complement strand
GTGGTCGCGGGTGACTGCGGCACAGACGTCGGTGCCTGCATCGCCGCGCCAGGTTGGGGAACGGTCGTCGTCGCCGGAGTGGTCGGCACCGTGGTCGCGGACTGTTCGGCGTTGCCCGGCGCAGGCGCGGGACCCGAAGTCGGCGTCGGAGAACCTGAGCTGCCCGTGCTCGATTCAGGAGACTGGGTCTCGGACGTAGTCGTCGGCTCGGTCGAGGACGGCACGGGGGTCGTCGTCGACGGTTTGACCGAGGGCGCGACGTAAGGCTCGGTCTGCGACGTGTCCACGCTGGGCGGTGGTGTCACTGCGGTCGGGTCCTCAGGATTGAGATACGTATGCAACAGATACGTCAATATCCACGCCACGATGAGAATGAAGGTAGAGGTTCGCATCCGGCCGCCGAAAATCCGGGACGGGAGCCAGTCCAGGTGAAACAATCGGTCGAGTCCGCGGCGCGGTTCCTGATCGGTCATTCGCTCGCCTCCTCGGTCCGTACGGTGTGCAGATCCGGTGACACCGTGATCCCCTGACGTCGCAGTGCTGCGGCGACGCGGACGCGAAGAGCGCGTCCGACCTGGAACTGTTTGCCAGGGAGTGTGCGCGCGACCATCCGCACGTTGACCTGATCGACCTCCAGGCTTTCGACGCCCATGACCGTGGGCTCGTCGAGCAGCAGTTTCTTGAGTCCGCGGTCGGCCATCGCGTCGACTCCGACCTGGCGAAGCACCTCGTTGACCCGGGTGAGATCGGCGGTCGCCGGAACCGGAACGTCGATGACGGCGCGTGCCCAATCCTTGGACAGGTTGGTCGCTTTCACGATCTGGCCGTTGGGAACGGTGATGACCTCGCCGTCGGAGTTTCGCATCCGCGTCACGCGCAGGGTCACGTCCTCGATGACACCCTCGGCGTCGTCGGAGGAGCCGGTGATCGCAAGTCGCACGGTGTCACCGAAGCCGTACTGACGTTCGGTGATGATGAAGAAACCGGCAAGAATGTCCTGCACGACGCGCTGTGCACCGAAACCGAGCGCCGCACCGAGAACGGTCGCCGGCGCGACGAGACTTCCGATCGGCAGGTTCAGTTGGTCGAGAACCTTCAGCGTCGCGATCACGTAGATGAACGTGATGACCACCCAGGTGATGACCTGCGCGACCGAGTGACGATGCTTGGTGGCCTCGGAACGAACCAGCGCATCGCCCAACTGATAGTTGGAGTCGATCTGGTCGGTGACCTTGTTGCCTCCCCAACTGACCAACCGGGCGAGAATCATCGCCCCGAGCACGGTCATGAGGACGGACAAACCGGTGGTTTGAAGCCAATCGAGCAGGTTCTGCCCAGGTCGAAGTAAAGTCATCGTGCCTTTCGGTATCCGAACGCTATGCGGACTGGTTCTCGCTCATGCGCCAGCGGATGCCGGCCTCGAGGAACCCGTCGATGTCGCCGTCGAGCACTGCCGACGGGTTGTTGACCTCGTACTCGGTACGCAGGTCCTTGACCATCTGGTACGGATGCAGAACATAGGAGCGCATCTGGTTGCCCCACGAGCTGCCGCTGTCGCCCTTGAGCGCATCCATCTCGGCGCGCTCTTCCTGACGCTTGACCGCGAGCAGCTTTGCCTGCAGGACGCGCATCGCCGACACCTTGTTCTGGAGCTGCGACTTCTCGTTCTGACAGGTGACGACGATTCCCGTCGGGATGTGCGTGAGTCGAACGGCGGAGTCCGTCGTGTTGACCGACTGGCCGCCGGGACCGGACGAGCGGTAGACGTCGACGCGGATGTCGTTCTCGTTGATCTCGATGTGGTCGGTCGTCTCGACGACCGGCAGTACCTCGACCTCGGCGAACGACGTCTGACGACGACCCTGGTTGTCGAAGGGGCTGATGCGAACGAGCCGGTGAGTGCCCATCTCGACGGACAACGTGCCGTACGTGTACGGGCCTTTGATCGCGAACGTCGCGCTCTTGAGTCCGGCTTCTTCGGCGTACGACGTGTCGTAGACCTCGACGCCGTAGTCGTGCTTCTCCGCCCAGCGGATGTACATACGCATGAGCATCTCGGCCCAGTCTGCAGCGTCGATACCGCCGGCACCGGAGCGGATGTTGATGAGCGCGTCGCGCTCGTCGTACTCG
>NZ_LVCT01000223.1:0-2006 GCF_001647205.1 Rhodococcus sp. EPR-134 | reverse complement strand
TCGGTGGTCAGGTAGCCCTGATCGCCGCCGACCAGCATCGAGAGGTCCTTGGTCATCTGGCCGCTTTCGACGGTCTTGATGACAACGTCTTCGAGCGCCTGCGCGAAGCCGATGACCTCAGGGGTGCTGTCGAGTTTGCCACGATGCTCGAGCCCGCGGGTCCACGCGAAGATGGACGCGATCGGGTTGGTCGAGGTGGGCTTGCCCTGCTGGTGCTGACGGTAGTGACGCGTCACGGTGCCGTGAGCAGCCTCTGCCTCACAGGTCTTTCCGTCCGGTGTCAGCAGAACCGACGTCATGAGGCCGAGCGAGCCGAAGCCCTGGGCCACGGTGTCGGACTGGACGTCGCCGTCGTAGTTCTTGCATGCCCAGACGTATCCGCCCTCCCACTTGAGTGCGGAAGCGACCATGTCGTCGATGAGGCGGTGCTCGTAGGTCAGACCTGCAGCATCGAACTCAGCCTTGAACTCGGTCTCGTAGACGTGCTGGAAGATGTCCTTGAAGGCACCGTCGTACGCCTTGAGAATGGTGTTCTTGGTGGACAGGTACACCGGGTAGTTCTGCTGCAGTCCGTAGGTGAGCGACGCGCGAGCGAAGTCACGGATGGACGTGGTGAAGTTGTACTGCCCCTGGACGACGCCGCCCTCTTCGGGGAAGTTGACCAGTTCGTGCTCGATCGGTGCGCTGCCGTCCTCAGGCGTGTAGGTGATCATCACCTTGCCGGGGCCGGGGACCTTGAAGTCTGTGGCGCGGTACTGGTCGCCGAATGCGTGACGGCCGATGATGATCGGCTTGGTCCAGCCCGGAACGAGTCGCGGAACGTTGGAGATGATGATCGGTGCGCGGAAGATCGTGCCGCCGAGAATGTTGCGGATCGTTCCGTTCGGGGAACGCCACATCTTCTTGAGACCGAATTCCTCGACACGTGCCTCGTCCGGCGTGATCGTGGCGCATTTGACGCCGACGCCGTGCTTCTGGATCGCGTGCGCTGCGTCGATGGTGACCTGGTCGTCGGTCTCGTCGCGGTACTCGATACCGAGGTCGTAGTACTCGAGGTTCACATCGAGATACGGATGGATCAACTTGTCTTTGATGAACTGCCAGATAATGCGCGTCATCTCATCGCCGTCGAGTTCGACGACGGTGCCCTCAACCTTGATTTTGGACATGGGTGCTTCGCGTCCTCCTAGGAAGTTTCCCTGGTTACACGGTTGCGGTCACACTTTGTGAGTGGGTCCGCGAACGGTTCGATTATCAAACCTAGACGGTGTGGACTGATCTCGGGAGATGAGTCCCAAACAAGACAAGCGTACTGCTAACCCGTGAGGCCGCAACCGGCAGGTCCACTCATCGGTCTCTACTCGCGAGTAACTTTTGCCTGCTAGTGGGCTGCGTCGCCCTGCCTCGCGTGCGGTTGCGGCTCACATTTCGCCCCGTGTCAGGACTGCGCTCACTTCCCGGTAGAATCCGACTTGGTCATGAGTGCCAGCGTCAAGCCCCGGCTCGCTGGACGGCAACCCTCCAACCGCGGTGGGGTGCCCCGGGTGATGACCAGGTTTCCCGACGTGGATCTGCTCGCGCAGTTCCACCGCAATTCGGGTGACAAGCGCGGGTCCGACAGGGACGGACCCCAGACCGGGCCGAGCCCCACGGAGGTATTTCAGTATGTGTCGCACTTGTAGATAGACCCCAGCACGGGGCGGCGATCATTCGCCCCCGTCCGACATCTATCCGTCAGACCACTGGAGTGAACAGATCATGACCGACAACACAGCCGACGCCGCAGCAACTTCGGATCCGACCGCCAACTGGTCGTTCGAGACCAAGCAGGTGCACGCCGGACAAACAGCGGACACCGCCACAAATGCGCGCGCTCTGCCGATCTACCAGACCACCAGCTACGTCTTCGACAGCACCGATCACGCTGCTGCACTGTTCGGCCTCGCCGAGCCGGGCAACATCTACACGCGGATCATGAATCCCACACAGGACGCCGTCGAGCAGCG
>NZ_LVCT01000222.1:0-1917 GCF_001647205.1 Rhodococcus sp. EPR-134 | reverse complement strand
TCTTCTGCCAGTTCGTAGAGGATCGGCATCTCGTCGAGTCGCTCGCGTAGTGCCACGATCCGGCGTAGCTCGGCCTGCGCGTGGGAGAGCTGGCTGGTGACCTGCTGGGCGTGTTCCTGGTCGTTCCACAGACCCGGGTCGGCTGCCTGGTGCTCGAGCTCGTCGATGCGTCGGCGCAGCTCCTCGACGTCCACAACCGATTCGCAGGTGCGAAGGGTGGTGTCGAGGGCGTTCAGGTCTGCAATTACGTCGGGATGCACGGTTCTCAAGGCTACCGGGTGCCGACCTCGGCCCTGCCGCCCGTCACGTATTGGGATCACCGGGACTGGAAGCCTTGCCAACCTCGCTCCGAGGGAACCTACTGGAACGATGACTGTCACCGACGAATACCTGCAGAACAACGCCGCCTACGCCGAGCAGTTCACCGGACCGCTCCCCCTCCCACCCAGCAAACACGTCGCCGTACTCGCCTGCATGGACGCCCGCATCGACGTCTATCGGGTGCTCGGAATCAAGGAAGGTGAATCGCACGTCATCCGCAATGCGGGTGGAGTCGTCACCGACGACGAGATCCGATCCCTGGCCATCAGCCAGCGTCTGCTGGGAACTACCGAGATCATCCTCATCCACCACACCGACTGCGGAATGCTGACGTTCACCGACGACGACTTCAAGCGATCCATCCAGGACGAGATCGGCATCAAACCAAATTGGGCTGCCGAATCGTTTCCCGACATCGACGAGGACGTCCGTCAGTCGTTGAAGCGCATCGAGAACAGTCCGTTCGTCACCACGACGACCTCCCTACGCGGATTCGTCTTCGACGTCGCAACCGGAAAGCTGAACGAGGTCCTCCCCGATTGAGCCGGTAGGTTGTGTACCCGTGACCGATCGCGCATCCGACCTCGCACTCGCCCTCCGTATCGCCGACGAGGCTGACGCGATCACTCGCGCCCGCTTCGGCGCCCTCGACCTTCGAGTGGACGACAAGCCGGACCTCACCCCCGTCTCCGACGCCGATCTGGCTGTCGAGCGAGCAGTGCGCGCGACGCTCGGTGAGCATCGTCCTGCGGATTCCGTACTCGGCGAAGAATTCGGCGGCGACGCAGTCTTCGAGGGCAGACAGTGGGTGGTCGACCCCATCGACGGGACCAAGAACTTCGTCCGCAACGTACCGGTATGGGCCACGCTGATCAGCTTGCTCGAGGACGGCGTCCCGGTCATCGGCGTCGTGAGCGCACCTGCACTGAATCGGCGATGGTGGGCTGCAACAGGTTTGGGCGCTCACACGTCATTCGGAGACGGTGACGCTCGGGCGATCCAGGTGTCTGCCGTCGACCGCAGCGAATCGGCGAGCTTGAGCTTCTCGAGCCTCTCGGGGTGGAAGGACCGCGGAATTCGCGATCAGTTCGTCGAACTCACCGACCACGTCTGGCGCGTGCGCGGTTACGGGGACTTCTTCTCCTACTGCCTCGTGGCCGAAGGCGCCGTCGACATTGCTGCCGAACCCGAGGTTTCCCTGTGGGATCTGGCAGCGCTCGACGTATTGGTCCGTGAGGCCGGCGGCGCGTTCACCGATCTGGACGGCGGCGCAGGTCCGCACGGCGGCAGCGCGGTCGCCACCAACGGACTGCTGCACGAAGACGTTCTGGCCCGCCTGCGGTAACCACCCGAGTACCAGAACATCCCACCCGCCGCAAGGGTCCGAGGGAGGAGTTCCGACAGGCCCGTCGGCAGGATTCGGCACGACATCTCGGCCCGTTGACTGGAAGTAGTTGATCACGCACTACTTCCAGGAGAACGATGAACCGGATTTCCAGGCGCACGATTCTGTTCGGTCTGGCCGCAGCGCCCCTCGGGCTCGCGGTGGGCTGCGGCGCCGACCCGGCAGCGAAGAGCGCCACGTTGGCGGTGGCC
>NZ_LVCT01000221.1:0-3763 GCF_001647205.1 Rhodococcus sp. EPR-134 | reverse complement strand
ACCGAGATCGTCGCGGGAAAACTCACCGACACTTGGGGTTTCAACGGATCCATTCTGGGGCCGACCGTCCGCGCCGAACGCGGAGAATCTGTCGCATTCACGATCGACAACACACTGGCAGAGCCCACGACCGTCCATTGGCACGGCATGCATCTGCCCGCCCGATGCGACGGTGGCCCGCACCAGACCATCGAAGCCGGCGGACGCTGGGAACCGGCGTGGACGATCGGCCAGTCGGCGTCGACGCTCTGGTATCACCCACACCCGCACGGATCCACCGAACGGCACGTGCAGCGCGGTCTCGCCGGACTGTTCTTGATCGACGACGCCGACACGCGGGCGTTGGACATCCCCAAAACCTATGGTGTCGACGATGTTCCGCTGATCATCCAGGATCGTCGATTCCTCGCCGACGGCAGCTTCGACGAATCGGATCCGACCGACATAGGCCTGCTCGGCGACACGATCGTCACCAACGGCATCTCCGACGCCTACCTCGACGTCACCACCGGGGTCGTCCGGTTACGCATTCTGAACGGCTCTTCCGGCCGTCTCTACAACCTGGGGTTCCCCGATGACCGCACGTTCGATCTGATTGCCACCGACGGTGGACTGCTCGAATCACCTATTGCGATCAAGCGAATTCAGCTCAGCCCCGGCGAACGAGCCGAGATCGTGGTTCGTGTCGACCCCGGTGCGACGACCACACTGGTGTCGTTCCCGATCGAGGACGGCGGTGGCGTGAGTTCCTCCGACGCCGAGAACTTCGGCATGAACGACCGCTTCGACATCCTCGAACTGCGGGGCGTTGCCAGCCGCGCGTCACGGTCGACTCTCCCGGCGCAGTTGGCCGTACTGCCGCGTCTGGATCCGTCGAAGGCAAGCGTTTCCCGAACCTTCGATCTGCAGTGGTACATGATCAACGGGCAACGAATGGACATGAACCGCATCGACTTCGAGGCCGAAGTCGGCGCGACCGAGGTGTGGACGATCACCAACAAGGACAACTGGCCACACAATTTCCATGTCCACGACGTACAGTTCCAGATCCTCGACGTCGACGGTCGCACTCCCCCGCCGCACTTGCGCGGACTCAAGGACACCGTCTACACACCGCCGGGCAGCAGGGTTCGCGTCGCACTGCAGTGGTCCGAGTACACCGATCCCACTTTCCCGTACATGTTCCACTGCCACCTGCTGATGCACGAGGACCAAGGGATGATGGGCCAATTCCTCGTCCTCGAACCGGGACAGAAGGCGGCTCCGATGCAGATGGACATGCCGATGCCTGGTTCGCACTCCGGTCACTGAAAGTTCTGCAAGTGGTACACGGCGAGGCGAACCCGATTGTCGCAACCGGTCTTCGACATCAGGTTCGCCACGTGCGTCTTCACCGTGGTCACACCGAGATGCAGCGTGTCCGCGATCTCCTGATTGCTCTTCCCTTCTGCCACCAGTGCGAGGACCTGCGATTCGCGATCGGTCAACGGAACCTTGTCCGTCACAGCAGTGTCTGCGATACCACCGATCACCGCTCGATCCACAACGCGGCGGAGAAGTTCCGGAGTGAACACCATCTCGCCCTCGGCGATCCGCCGAATGGCACCGAGCAACTCGGCGGGTTCGGTGTCCTTGACGAAGAATCCCGAAGCCCCCGCGGCGAGTGCGGGATACAGATGATCGTCGTCGTCGAAGGTGGTCAGCACGAGAATGCGCGCTCGACGACCGGCCTTGACGATCTGCTGCGTGGCGCCGATCCCGTCCAGCCCGGGCATTCTCAAGTCCATCAGAATCACGTCGGGATCCAATTCTGCAGCGAGCGCTACCGCCTCGACGCCGTTCGACGCCTCACCGGCCACGGTCATGTCCTCGGCTGCCGCGCACAGCATCCGCAAACCGGCGCGCACAAGTCGCTGGTCGTCGACGATCAGCACGCTGATCACGAGACATCGCCCGAGACAACGAGTGGAATACTCACGTGCACTTCCCATTTCCCGTCACTGTTGGTGCCGGTGGTCATCTCGCCGCCGACCAACTCCGCACGCTCCTGCATTCCCACCAGGCCATGACCTGCACTCCGAGGCGATCCCTCGACGTCGTTGACAACCCTGACATGCACCCGGTTGTCTTCGCGACCGACCGAGACCGATACCAGCCCCTTCTTGTCGCCGTGCTTCATGACGTTGGTCAGTGATTCCTGAATCACCCGCAACAACGTCAGCCTCCCGATCGCGTCGAGATCGGCTGCGCCTGACTCGACATTCTCCTGGGCATCGAAGACTGCCTGCACCTCGAAACCCGCCGCACGCACACGATCTATCGCCGCCTCGATTTCCGCCTCGACGGCATCCGGCTCGACCAGAGCGACCTCACCGAGCGAAGGATCACGAAGTGCGACCAGGAGGCGACGGATATCGGCCAGCGCATCGGACGCAGTCCCACGCACATCCGCGAGGACCTCACGCACGGCCTCGTCCTGGGGCGCCAAGACATGTTGAGCCACGCCGATTCTCAGGACGATCGATGCCATGTGGTGCGCAACCAGGTCGTGCAGTTCGCGGGCGAGCGCACTGCGCTCCGCAGCGCGGGTCTGCGCAAGATTGTTCGCGGCCAATTCACGCTGCGAGCGTAGATACAGCCCGAGCAGCAGTGGCAACCCCACGTACGCAAGCACTTTCACAGCCGTCGTGACAGACCAGAACGCTTCGTGAGATTCGAACCAGATACCCGCGAGCACCGAACCGCACCATCCTGCTGCCGATACGGCAACCATTTCTCTACGCTCGGCCCGCATCGTGACGTCGACGACGGCGACCGCCCCGAGATACGGAACAAGCTCGGACAGCCCCCAGGCGTCGGCGACGAACATCGGAACGGCGAGCGCCGAGATGACCAGGGACGCGAAGACCGGCCATCGACGGCCGACGGCGAAGGCGAGCGCCGACAGCATCGACAGAATCCAGTAGGTGAGGGGAACTCGATACTCCCCCGGATACGTGCTGGCGATCAACAGGCACGGGACCACCACCAACGGCGTGTAGCGCACGTACCGCTGTATCCGATCTGGCACCTCTGTCCGGTTCACCCCTCGAGCCTATGACGCGCATCATTTCGCGGTTTCTCGACAACAGACCTTACTGATGAGTAAGATAAGGATCGTCCAACGCCCCAACACCGAGAAACAGCTGGTGATCATGACCAAGCAAGACAGTGTTGCCCCCGACAAGAGCGCTCAGCGCAGCGAATCGGGCGCGCAGCGCGGCGGCGCCAAGGGTGCGCCCCGCGACACGTCCGCCGTCGGCCTGAACCCGATCAAACGCGACGCCATGGGCGCAGCCATGCGTGTGCTTACCAAGATCACCGGTTCGGAACTGGCCGAGAAGTTCAATCTGCGTCAGACCATCGATCGCGTGACCTACGAGGGCACCAAGACGGGCTTCAAAACCCTGGGTGCCGCCACTCGAGGATTCCAGAAGGTCTCGGGCAACGGCGCACCCAAGCGCCTGCCCGACAACCCGAGCAAGAACGCCGACTACTTCGATCTGACCCCCGACGACGACCAGAAGATGATCGTCGAGACCGTGCGCGAGTTCGCGGCCGAGATCCTGCGTCCCGCAGCGCACGACGCCGACGGCGCAGCGCAGGCACCAGCCGATCTCTCCAAGCGCGCAGCCGAGCTCGGCATCACGCTGATCAACGTTCCCGAAGAGCTCGACGGAGCAGCTGCCGATCGCGGCGCGGTCACCAATTCTCTTGTTGCCGA
>NZ_LVCT01000220.1:0-2496 GCF_001647205.1 Rhodococcus sp. EPR-134 | reverse complement strand
CAGAAGACCTACCTTCCGGCCTTCACCGGCGAGCAGGTCCCCGGCGCAGCAGTGGTGGTCAACGAACCACGCGCACTGTTCGATCCGTTTGCCCTGCAGACCAAGGCAGTTCGCTCCCCCAGCGGCTACAAGCTCAACGGCGTCAAGAGCTTGGTGCCCGCCGCGGCTACGTCCGAACTCTTCGTCATCGCCGCAGAACTCGACGGCAAGCCGTCCTTCTTCATCGTCGAATCCGACACCAAGGGACTCGTCGTCGAAGCAGATCCCAGCATGGGACTGCGCGCCGCAGGCCTGGGTCGCCTGATCCTCACCGATGTCGCGGTGTCGGAGTCCGCACTGCTCGGCGACGGTGACGCCGAGCAGCGTAAGGCCGAATACGCCGACGCGATTCGCCTGGCTCGACTCGGTTGGGCGTCCATGGCCGTCGGCACCAGCCAGGCAGTTCTCGACTACGTGATTCCGTACGTCAACGAGCGCGAAGCGTTCGGCGAGCCGATCAGCCACCGCCAGGCGGTTGCCTTCATGGTCGCCAACATCGGCATCGAACTCGACGGACTGCGTCTGGTCACGCTTCGGGGCGCTTCACGCGCCGAGCAGGGCTTGTCCTTCGCTCGCGAATCCGCTCTGGCCCGGAAGCTGGCTTCCGAGAAGGGCATGCAGATCGGCCTCGACGGTGTGCAACTCCTCGGTGGACACGGGTTCACCAAGGAACACCCGGTCGAGCGCTGGTACCGCGACCTCCGTGCCATCGGCGTTGCCGAGGGCATCGTCCTCATCTGACGCCGCTGAACTTCCAGGAGAACCACGATGATCAACCTCGAACTTCCCAAGAAGCTCAAAGCATCAGCGAACCAGGCACATCAGGTCGCGGCGCAGATCTTCCGACCCATTTCACGTAAGTACGATCTCGCTGAGCACGAGTACCCCGTCGAGCTCGACACCATGGCCGCCATGGTGGAAGGCCTCTCCGATTCCGGTGGAGACATCGGCGGCGCCAGCGGCGGACGGTCCGACGCGAGCGCCAAGGGTGGCAACGCCAACGGCGGCAACATGTCTGCGCTCCTCAACTCGCTCGAAACGTCTTGGGGCGACGTCGGACTCATGCTCTCGATCCCCTACCAGGGGCTCGGCAACGCCGCGATCGCCGCAGTGTCAACCGACGAACAGCTCGAACGTTTCGGCAAGGTGTGGGCCTCGATGGCCATCACCGAACCGAGCTTCGGTTCCGACTCCGCCGCCGTGACCACCACCGCCGTTCTCGACGGCGACGAGTGGGTTCTCAACGGCGAGAAGATCTTCGTCACCGCCGGTGAGCGTTCGACGCACATCGTCGTGTGGGCGTCGGTCGACAAGTCGAAGGGCCGAGCGGCCATCAAGTCGTTCGTCGTTCCGCGTGACGCACCGGGCCTGAGCGTTGCTCGCCTCGAGCACAAGCTGGGCATCAAGGCCTCCGACACCGCAGTACTCCTGCTCCAGGATTGCCGCATTCCCGCGGACAACATCCTCGGCAGCCCGGAGGTCAACGTGGAGCAGGGCTTTGCCGGCGTCATGCAGACGTTCGACAACACCCGGCCCCTCGTTGCAGCCATGGCCGTCGGCGTCGGACGCGCAGCTCTCGAAGAACTGCGCGGCATCCTGACCGAAGCCGGTGTCGAGATCTCCTACGACACACCGGTCTACAACCAGCATGCAGCTGCAGCCGAGTTCATCCGTTTGGAAGCCGACTGGGAGGCCGCGTACCTGCTGTCTCTGCGCGCGGCGTGGATGGCCGACAACAAGAAGCCGAACTCGCTCGAAGCGTCCATGTCCAAGGCGAAGGCCGGCCGCACCGGCACCGACGTGACGCTCAAGGCAGTCGAGTTGGCCGGCACTTACGGCTACTCGCAGCGCCCGTTGCTCGAGAAGTGGGGCCGCGACTCGAAGATTCTCGACATCTTCGAGGGCACCCAGCAGATCCAGCAGCTGATCGTCGCACGCCGTCTACTCGGAAAGTCGTCCGCCGAACTGAAGTGACGGTCGCACGGACCAGATCCCGAAACACTCCGCCCCGCCACCTTTCGAGGTGGCGGGGCGGAGTGCTCGGTCGCCATCGTGAAACTTCACCACCGAAACCTGATTGCGCATTAGTGTGTAATCAGTCCTACAACGACGCTGGGAAGAGGTTCACGTATGCCCGGATTGGTCACCAAGGTCACTGACACCATCGGCGCGGCGGGGGTCATGTTCCGAGCCGGACTCGTCCCGTTCCCTCGCCTCGATCGCGGACTCAAATCCATTGCAGCCGTGGACAAGTACGGACCCTTTGCCGGGCCGGTCCATGCACACGCCGAGAACGGCTACGATGCGGTGGCGATCATCGACGAGCGCGGACCCATCACCTATGCCGAGCTCGAGCGTCAGAGCAACGCGTTGGTCCGGGCGTGGCAGGCCGACGGCATCACCTCCGACTCCGTCATGGGTGCGATGTGCCGTAACCATCGAGGCTTGGTCCTGACC
>NZ_LVCT01000219.1:0-3766 GCF_001647205.1 Rhodococcus sp. EPR-134 | reverse complement strand
TGGTCGCCTTCGTCTACGACGACGAGTTCGCGGACATCGCCGATGCCTTGCCGGACGACGTCGTCGTCTATCGTTCCTGGCCAGAGGGCACAGCCGCTGACGGTTCCACGGCAGCCACTCTCGACGAGGCCATCGCCGGACGCACCACGTCGTCGGTGCCGGCACCCGAGAAGAACGGTGGCTTCGTCCTCCTCACCAGCGGCACCACAGGAACTCCCAAGGGTGCGCCGCGTGGCCACACCTCCCCTCTCGCGTCGGCGCAGTTCCTCGACCGCGTGCCGTTGCGCCGCGGACAGACAATGATGATGGCGGCCCCCGCCTTCCACGGAACCGGTGTCTCGCAGTTCGCTCTCGCGTTGGCGCTCGGCCAGACCGTCGTCATGCATCGAAAGTTCGATCCGGAGAACACGATCAAGCTTGTCGCCCAGTACAAGTGCGACAGCCTGGTCGTGGTCCCGACGATGCTCACTCGCATCATCGACCTCGGTCCCGACGTGCTGTCCAAGTACGACACGTCGAACCTGAAGATCATCTTCTCGGCAGGTTCGTCACTCTCACCCGACCTGTGCAAGCGAGTCACGGCCTCGTTCGGGTACGTCCTCTACAACCTGTACGGATCCACCGAGGTCGCAGTGGCCACGGTCGCGACTCCCGAGGATCTGACCATTGCGCCGGGAACCGCGGGCCGCGCTCCGGTGACCTGTCACGTCGAACTGTTCGACGAGAACAACAAGAAGATCACCACCCCACACACGATCGGCAGGATATTCGTCGCCAGCGGGCTGAGCTTCGAGGGATACACCGACGGGCACGACAAGGAACGTATCGACGGACTTCTCTCGACCGGCGACGTCGGACACTTCGACGCCAACGGCCTCCTCTTCGTCGACGGCCGCGACGACGACATGATCGTCTCCGGTGGCGAGAACGTCTACCCGCTCGAAGTCGAGAACCTGCTCGCCGATCGAGAGGACGTCTTGGAAGCGGCAGTCATCGGAGTCGAGGACGCCGACTTCGGGCACCGCCTGCGAGCTTTTGTCGTCGTCGCCCACGGCGCCGACCAGAACTCCGACGAGCTGAAGGATCACGTCCGGTCGAATCTCGCGCGCTACAAGGTTCCCCGCGAGATCGTCTTCATCGACGAACTTCCCCGCAACGCCACCGGAAAGCTGTTGCGCCGCGTCCTGATCGAGATGGAGATCAGCGAAGACTGAGCACAGTCACAAAGCGCTGAGCGTGCGGATCAATTCCGCCTCGTCGACGCGAGTCGAGTGCCCGTCGCGGAGCACGACCTCGCCCGCAACCAACACCGTGTCCACTATCTGACGACTGCCCGTCGTGAGAATGGACGCACCCGGATCTCGCACCGGGAGGCAACCGAAGTCGCGTTCGAACCGAATCATGGTGAGGTCGGCGGGATCGCCCACGGAGATCCCGCCGGACCTGGCCGGCAGACCGAGTGCTGCGTTTGCACCGCCGGATGCGATGTCGATCATGGCTTCGAAGCCGAGCAGGTCGGCACGGCCGCGCGCGGCTCGCTGCACATAGGCGCCGGTGCGCAGCGTCTCGAGCATGTCCTGAGTATCGTTGCTGGCTGCGCCGTCCACACCCAACCCCACCGCGATCCCCGCGTCGAGGAAACTCGGGACGGGCGCGATTCCGCTACCGAGCCGCATGTTGCTGACGGGGTTGTACGACACTCCGACGCCGCGCTCCGCCAGCACCTTCTGACCACGGTCGTCGAGTTCGACGCAGTGGACCGCCAGCACCCGGTCCCACAAGAACCCATGGGAATCCAGGTAGTCGACCGCGTTCATGCCCGCGTGTTCGGTACACATCGTGTTGTCGGTCTGCGTCTCGAGCAGGTGAATCGAGACCGTCAGGTCGCGAGCCTGCGCGAACTCACGCACTTCCGACATCCCATCCGGGGTCAGCGAACGTGGGTTCGGTACCGCGACTGCCACGTCGACGCGGGAACCTGCGACGTCGCGCATCATCTGATCCGTATGTGCGAGAACGTCTCCGAGTGGTTGCATGAGCCGCGGATCGAAGCCCCACTTCCTCGTCTTGTCCGCCCGGTCTGCGGTTCCGCGTCCCAGTACGGCACGAATCCCGGTGTCGTGCAACGCCCGGATCACAGCGTCGTGAACCTCGCTGGACGGATGCGGCCACATGTGTTCGACCAGGGTGGTCGTACCGCTGCGCAATGCCTCCAGCGAGGCTGCGACAGTGGCCGTGTATGCGCGCTCCGGCGTGATCTGAACCGACTCTTCTGCGACCGCGAGTAGCCATTCGAGAAGCGGTGTCCCTTCGGCGATCCCACGCATCAGTGACTGCTGAAGGTGCGTATGGGTGTTGACGAACCCAGGGATCAGATACGCCCCCGATCCGTCCACACTTCCAGGTGTGGCGGTGCCGGTCGACTTCTCGATCGATTCGACCACCCCATTCGAGACGACGACGTCGTGGCCGGTCAGCCATTGCCCGCCGCTGTACAACGTCACGTCCCGGATGATCGCGTCGGTCATGTTCTTGGGCGCGGTAGTCATCGCCAGTTCTCCTGAAAGTGTGTGACGGAACGGATACGGATCAACGCGCGAAGTTCGCGCGTACTCGCTGGTCGATGTAGTCCTCGGCAGTGATCGGCGGGTACTTGCCCGCCGGCCCCTCGATGGTCACGTCGCGGTTCGCCTGAGCGAAGAACGCGAGGCTGTAGCGGGCTCCCCGATAGTCGGTGACTCCGGGACTCTTGACTCGATGAAAATTCGACGGCAGGACGTCATCACTCCATCTCATCAGCATGTCGCCGATGTTGCAGGTGATTGCTTCCTCAGCCGGCACCACCGACGTCCATTCCTGGGTGTCCATCTCCTTGCCCGGGCACAGTTGCAAGCCGCCCTGACCGTCACGCTGGAAAAGCAATGTCAGGCAATCGAAATCGGTGTGTGCTCCGGCACGCCACATCCCTTCGACATCTGCGTCGGCGGCAAGGGGGAAGTAGTGGAGTAGTCGCAGCGTGCTCTGGTAGGTGTCCACCGACGGGTCATGTGCCCTGGTGAAGAAGTCTCGTTCGAATCCCAGCTTCTCGGCGAAGCACGACAACAGGTCCATCGCAATGCCCCAGCACTTGGCTTCGAAGTCCAGGATCGTTTCGCGGAATCCGCCCAATTCGTCTGCAGTGGGCCACAGATCACCCATATGCGGGCGGGTCACCTGATAGGACTCTTTCTGATCAGGTGTTCCGATGGACGGACGCACCTGCGTCATGCTCTCCCAGCCGGAGTTGAAACCCTTCTTGAGCGGATACTGCGCTTTGACCTCGGTGGGCAGTGCAAAGAATCGCTCGGCCGCCGCGAAGGCCTCGCGGACCTGGTCCAGATCGATCCCGTGATTGACGATTTGGAAGAATCCGATGTCGGTCGCTGCCGACCACAACTCCTCGGCGATCTCGCTGCGCCGGTTCTCGAAATCCGAGAGATCGATTCTTCGGACCTCGCGGTCGGTGGTCTCCGTGCCCAGGCCACCCATGCGGGTCTCGCGGTTGAGTTCTGTCATGTCGTAAGTCATTTGCTGTCAGCTCCTTCAGCGGATTCCGATGGACCGATCGGTGAACTTGTCGGTGTAGATCGCTTCTGCAGTCAATGACTGCGGTATCGCCGCACCCCAGGCGTTCAGGATGGGCTTCAGTTCTTCGACGGTGTGAGCGACTCGCGTCATGTCGAACGTGCCGACGGATCCGTCCGCCTCGTTCGCGATCAGGCCCTTC
>NZ_LVCT01000218.1:0-9264 GCF_001647205.1 Rhodococcus sp. EPR-134 | reverse complement strand
CGCCGTATCCGGCGCAGTGATGTAGTCCGCGGTGGCCTGCTGAATGATCGGAACCAGCTTGCTCAAACACGGGGAGAGTGTCTCGACCTTGTCGGCACGAACGGAAACATTGGACGCGTAGATGTCGAAACCCGAATCTTTCAGCAGGTCATAGGAAACCGGCTTGTCCCACGCCGGCGTCTCCTTCTCGTACGTGTACGGTTCCGAATTCGCGAATCCTTGCTGAGCGATGGTCGGGTCACCGACAAATCGCGAGGGAGCTCCGTCGTAGCTCGTGTCGAGCTGAGACTGCTTCAGTAGGCCTTTCGCCACGAGCCACTGCGGAAACAGTTGCTCCTTGGAAACGACGACACTCGCGTCGGACTTGCCGATATCGGCAACACTCGCCCATTCCGGATGAGACTCTTTGTCCCACATGAGGATTGCCGGGCTGTACTTGAGCAATGGCGTGACGGCCACAACGGGCTGACTTGCCGCTGCCGCGATCACCTGATCGCCGTGCACCAAGCCGAGAGTGATCGAATCGTCGACGTACATCTGGGAGCTGACGGATTGGAACCCGATTGCCGGTCCCCCGGCCCGCAAGGTCAAGTCGACTCCGGTGTCCTTCCCTCCGGCGACAAGAGTCCCGCTGACGGACTTGTCGTCGGTGTCGACCGAATAGCCGGGACCAAGCATCTCGAAGAGCGCTCCCATATCCGACTGCGGCTGCCATTGGAGTTGAACCACAACGTTTTCCGGACAGAGACCCGCTAGGTTCTGAGCCTCGGCAGCTGGTTCGAGAGATTCAGCCTTGGCCGTCTCAGCCTCACTGGAGCTGCACGCAGTCAATCCGATGGCTGCACACATGGCCAGTGCCGCGCCGGCCGCTCCCACACTTCTGCGATTGGAATGCACCTTGCGATTTGAATACACAGCGTCTCCTTCGTGAAAACAATTGGGATGTGGGCGAACCAGGAAGGATGATCCGATGTGCACATTCTGCAGCACATGGATTACATGCAATCGACTAGTTGTTTCCATCAGGTAACGCGCGCCAGGATTCTCGCTTCACCTGCAATGTCACCTCACATTTACATTCAGCAATCTAGGCGACATACATGCAATTCAAGATGGTTCATACATCTTGAAGAACTTTTGCATGCATTATTGAACCGGAGGCTCAGATGGAACTCGCGAACACGATGCAGGATGCCGACGCTCGCAAGCTCACCGCACCGATGCAGATGGTCTTTTCCGATGTCGTCAAGAAGTTCGATACCGGCACTGTCGCGCTGGACGGCATCGATCTGAACGTGGAGCGAGGAGACTTCGTCGCCGTGGTCGGACCCTCCGGCTGCGGCAAGTCGACTTTGTTGCGCATGGCGGCCGGCCTCGAGCGACCGACCAGCGGCGCGGTTGCCCTCGACACCGAATCAGTTGGCTTCATCTTCCAGGAGCCGACTCTCCTCCCCTGGCGAACCGTGCAGGCCAACGTCGAATTGTCCGCCGAACTCGGTGGCGGCGACAAAGCAGCCCGAAAGTTGCGCGCCGACGAGGCAATTCGCGCAGTGGGCCTGGCGGACTTTGCGAAACAACTGCCCAACGCGTTGTCGGGCGGAATGAAGATGCGTGTCTCGTTGGCGCGAGCGCTCACCCTCGCACCTGCTGTGATGCTGCTCGACGAACCTTTCGGTGCTCTCGACGAGATGACACGACTGGAGATGCAGGTAGAGCTGCAAAGGCTCTACACCGACAAGGGGTTCACCTCGATGTTCATCACGCACTCGGTATCCGAGGCCGTGTACCTCGCAAACAAGGTGGTCGTCATGACCGCCCGGCCCGGACGAATCCATTCGGTCGTGGACATCGATTTCCCGTACCCGCGTAGCCCGGAACTGCGCTACGACGCCCGATACACCGAACACGTCGCCGAGATCTCGGCCAGTCTCCATGGGAGCTCACGATGACCGAAGTCCTTGCAGTGCAACAGGGCACCACCGCACGCAATTCCGCCGTTCGCACTGATTCTGCGACCGCTGCGCGAGCACAGTCACAGCCCGGACGGCCCTCGCGAATGAGAGCGCTCGGCACCTTCCTGCTCTATCCGCTGCTCTCACTTGCCGGCGCGGTCGCAGCGTGGTCGATCGTCAGCTACCTCGTTCTCTCCCCGGAACGTCGATTTCTCCTTCCGCCGCCGAGTCAAGTACTGACAAAGTCGCTACTCGACTGGAAGCACCTCTCGCCCATGCTCGAAGCCCTCGCAGTGACGGCACAGGTAGCACTGGTCGGCTTCGTCGTCGCGGTGGCAGTCGGCGTCGGAACCGGCGTGCTGATGAGCCAGGCCAAGTGGATCGAGCGGATCGTCTATCCCTATGCCGTTGTGCTGCAGGTCATTCCCATCCTCGCCATCGTCCCCCTCATCGGGCTCTGGTTCGGCTACGGTATGACCGCGCGTACCCTGGTGTGTGTTCTCATCGCCGCCTTCCCGATCATCACCAACACACACTTCGGATTGCAATCGGTCGATCGCGGACTGCACGAACTCTTCACCCTCGGCCGCGCGTCCCGTTGGGATCGATTGGTGAAACTCGAACTGCGAGCGGCAATGCCGGCTATTCTCACCGGCATCCGCACCGCCTCCGGCCTTGTTGTCGTCGGTGCCATCATCGGCGACATGTTCTTCGCCAAAGGACAACCCGGGATCGGAACGCTGCTCGACGTCTACCGAAGCCGCCTTCAGTCCGAGGATCTGATCGCCGCGATCGTGATCGCGTCGGTGTTCGGTGTCCTCGTCTTCTCTGCCTTTGGATTCCTCTCAAGTGTGCTCGTCGGTAAGTGGCACACGTCCGGCCGCAAGGACTTTAAATGACTCACGAAACTCCTGTCTTCGAAATTCCTACGATCGATATCAGCCCGTACCTCCGCGGCGAGGCAGCGGTTGCAAACGCCACCAACAGCACTGCCTGTGCGGAAGTGGCAGCTCAACTCGATCGCGCGTGCCGGGAGGTCGGATTCATACAGATTGTCGGACACAGCATTCCACGATCGGCGACCGAAAGACTGGCCGACGCTCTCGACGAGTTCTTTGCTCTCCCACTGACGGTGAAGAACAACTATCGCCGTCCCTCGTCCGAGAACCGCGGCTACTCACCACCGAAATCGGAATCACTCAGCATGAGCCTGGGCGTCGCCGCTGCGAACCAGATGAACGATTTCTACGAAGCAATAGTCGTGGGCACAGAGGTGAGCGACTATCCGGGCGTCGACCTACCCGAGTCCAGCTACGCCGCCAACACCTGGCCCGTGGCCGCGCCCGGATTCCGACCGGCAATCGAAGAGTATTTCCGTCATGCCCAGGGCTTGGCACGAATCCTGATGTGCGCCTTTACCGACGCTCTCGGATTGCAGCCCGGGTACTTCGATTCGATGCTCGACCATTCGATCGACGCGATGAAGATGAACAACTACGCACTGCCCGAGGGCGAGATCCGCATCTCCGGCGACATGACGGGAATGGGCGCTCACACCGACTTCGGAATCTTGACCATCCTGTGGGCAGATCAAGTTCCGGGCCTTCAAGTTCTGAGTGCCGACGGCGTATGGCACGACGTCCAACCTGCCGACGGCGCACTCTTGATCAACCTCGGCGACGCGATGGCACGCTGGACGAACGACCGATGGCGCTCGACAGTGCACCGAGTCGACCCACCTATCGTCGATGGTCAGATCATCCGACGTCGCTCTGCCGCATTCTTTTTCGACGGGAACTACGACGCCGTCATCGAAGCACTGCCAGGGACTCTCACACCGGGCGAAGTGGGATACCCGCCGATCACGATCGCTGAGAACATCGCGGCCAAAGTGGCCGGACTGAAAGGCGCGACGGCGCCCGACGTCGACAGTCGCAACGCTGACCGGGTGCGCGCCGCTGGATAGCGCTCCCGGGTACCGTCGACATCGTGCAGGATCGAAGTGAGGACAAGATGACCACCACCGAACGAGCTTTACTCACCGAGTCTGTGCACGAGACACTTCGCGAACTGATCTTTTCGGGAGAGCTGGCGCCGGGGACACCACTGAGTGTTCCCGCGCTGGCGAGCAAGCTCAATGTCAGTCGAACGCCGGTCCGCGAGGCCGTGCAGCAGTTGATCTACGAGGGCATCGCCGTCCACACACGGAATGCGGGTGCAAAAGTCGATTCGCTGGACGCGGAGTCTCTGCGCGCGGTCTTCGAGGTGCGTGAGGTACTCGACGGTCTCGCGGCGTTCAACGCCACGGCCAATGCCACGCACGAAACCGTGTCACAGCTGAACAAGATGGTGCAGGTGCAACGCGAACTTCTCGAGAGCCCGCCGGATCAGCGTCGGGATTCGAAGCTCGACCTCGAGTTTCACACCTTGATTCGTGAGACTGCATGCAATCACCCACTCAGCGAAGCCCTGCATCGTCTGGACGGACAGTCACATCTCTACCGTTCGGACATGTGGAGCCTCGAGCTCAATCGGCGGATCGCTGTCACCGAGCACGCACGTATAGTCGCGGCCATCGAATCGGGTGACGCCTTGGGGGCGAGGACTGCCGCGAGCGCACACGTAGCCGGGCTACTCGTCCGAACAACCCGGACCTGAAGCTTTACCGAAATGACGGAAACAGCGTGTCAGGCCAGGTGATGTCGCCGTCGTTCTCGTCCACGAACATACCGACACAGTCTCGCTCCAAAGCGCTGATCGCTCCCGAGATGACCTCTGGATGCTCGAGCTCGGTGAGATGGTCTCCTCCGGTTCCGGCCCCGGGAACGCCATCGACGTACACCCGGCACTGGCCCCCGTCCAACCGACCGTCCGCCCACTCGCCCGAACTCTGCACCACCGAATAGTAGGCAGATCCAGGAGTGTCCTCACCGGTATTGAGCTTGGTGAGAACTTCGGAGAACATGCAGGTGTCGTAGCCGTCGGCAGGGCCTTGTACGCAGCCACCGGGGCTACCGTACTGCGGCGCACCGATGGCGACGAATGAATCCACTACTTCGGAGCCACCGAGGAACTTCGCGTAGTACCGGGAGCTCAGTCCACCCGCACTGTGCGCGATCACCCCGACGGAGTCAGCGCCGGCAGCGTAGGAGCGAATCGAATCGGCAATCAGCTCGGCGTCGGCCGCAATCATCTTGCCGGGTGCGTCGACGAAGTGTGTCTCGTAGCCCGCAGCGCTCAGTGCTTTGTCGAGGGCGCGGTAGGTCGCCTGGTGCGTTTCTCCCGAGTTGTAGAGCTGCTGCCCCGGAACGATGAAGACCACGCGCTTCGCATCGGTGATCCGCCCACCGGCGGCAGCGCTTCCTGCCGAGAACGCCAGAGCGGTGGTCACCAGCGAAGTAGTCACCGCCATCGCCAAGAGAATCTTCGAGAGTCGCACGTCGCCGCCCTACGACGGCTGCGCACAAAAAAGGACCGCCGCACTGGAATCCAGTGCGGCGGTCCTTTTCTAGTAGCGGGGACAGGATTTGAACCTGCGACCTCTGGGTTATGAGCCCAGCGAGCTACCGAGCTGCTCCACCCCGCGATGCATGGACAAAGTTACACGAGCGGGTGAACGGAACGCAAATCGCCTGCGCTGGAGCGAAATACACGCCTGAAAGTCGAAGAATCGGGTGACTGGGTTCACAAAATGCCCGTGAGCATCAACACATAACAAGCATGTAACGAACGTACGTCGAAACGGCATCGGAAAGGCTCTACCAGCACAAACGCTAAAATTTTGGGTCGAGAGCAGACCAGACAGTCCGGAAAATTGCGAATCGACCCTCGTTCGACGCTCCCGTACGGTCGGTCCCGGCCCGAATCAACCGGGCGAACGCCGACCCGCCGCTGCTCCACTCTGCCCCGCGGGATCGGAACCCCCGAAACCTTCGAGGGGCAGAGACACGGAGAGACAAGCGCCCGGGAAAGTCAGCATCATCGCCGACCCGCAGGCCCGCCGATGTCAGCAAGCGCGGAGAGGATTTACCCCGACATGACGTACACCAGCATCAGCAAGCGTGCATTCGGCACATTGGCAGTAGCCGGCGCACTTGTCGCAGTGCCCCTCACCATGAGCACCGGCACCGCTTCCGCAGCCACCCACAACTGGGACGGCGTCGCACAGTGCGAGAGCGGTGGCGACTGGAACATCAACACCGGAAACGGCTACTACGGCGGCCTGCAGTTCTCGCAGAGCACCTGGACCGCCAACGGTGGCACCGGCTCGCCCGCCAACGCTTCCAAGGAAGAGCAGATCCGCGTCGCCGAGAACACCCTGCAGAGCCAGGGCCCCGGCGCATGGCCCGTCTGCGGCCAGCGTCTGACCGTCGCGAGCGAGCCTGCAGTCGAAGAAGCTCCCGCCGCAGCGCCGGCTCCCGTCGCCGAGGCACCCGCAGTTGCTCCCGCCATCGAGATCCCGGCCGAGCTCAAGCCCGCCGCACAGCAGGCTTACGACACCGCTCGTGACCTCGCCGGCCAGTACGGCTTCGCCGCACAGTTCCAGCAGCTCTCCGATGCCAACGCACCGATCGTTGCAGCACTGCGCTGATTCAGCTCGTACAGCTTCACCTGAGCACACAAGAAGGCCCACCATCCGATCGGATGGTGGGCCTTCTGCTATTCATGAACTGACGCCGCTTACCTCGGCAGCGCCTGGTACGCGTCAACAGCCTTCTGCAGGCGGTCGAGCGCAGCACCGTAGCTGGTGAAGTCACCGCTCTGTTGCGCCGACTTCAATGCCGCCATTGCCGAATTGACCTCGGCCAGCGCCTTCGTGACGTCATCCGAAGAAGCCGGCGGGGCCGGTGCCGTCGGAGTTGTCGGCGTTTCCGGTTGCGCTCCGGTATCCGGATCGGGTGCCGGCTGGGTGACCGTCGCTGCCGAACCTGCGCCCGGCCAAATCTGACTGATCGCCTCGGAGACGGTCGGTGCATAACCGATCCGAATGCCGTTGGTGTCGCTGAAGCTCACCAATACACGCGCCAACTGAGGGAACGCGTTCTGCGAGTTTCGCTGCGAGTACAAAGGCTCGACATAGAGGATTCCGCCCTCGGCAATCGGCAGAGTCAGCAAGTTTCCGTACTGAATCTTGTTCGACTGCTTGAGCAGTGACACTTCCGAAGCAACACGCGAATCCGACGTCATCGCAGACTGAGCCTGCTGTGGACCCTGAGTCTGCGTATCGGTCGGCAACTGCAGCACCGTGAACTTGCCGTAGTTCTCCTTGTCGTTCGCCCCCGAGATGTAGGCCGACAGCAACTCACGACTGAACCCGACCATCGGACTGGTCAGACGGAAATCCGCCTTCGCGGTGTCCTTGTCGCCCACCAGCACGTAGTACGGCGGCTGGTTGGCCGACGTGTCGATCGTCGGATCGCTCGGAACCGACCAGAACGCGTTGTTGGTGAAGAACTCACTCGGATCGTCGACGTGGTACTTCGCCAGCATCTCTCGCTGAACCTTGAACATGTCTTCCGGGTAGCGGAAGTGTGCCTGCAAGTCGTCCGAGATTTCGCTCTTCGGCTTCACCGTGTTCGGGAAGACCCCCATCCACGCCTTCAGAACCGGATCCTGCTCGTCGACCTGGTACAGCGTGACAGTGCCGTCGTAGGCATCGACCGTGGCCTTCACTGAGTTACGGATGTACGAGAACTCCTGGCGCGGAATGAGGCGCCCGGTCGTCTGGTCGATACTGTCCTCGACCAACCCGTCGAGCGAACTGCGCTGCGCGTACGGGTAATCCTGGGCCGTGGTGTAGCCGTCGATGATCCACTGCATCTTGCCGTCGACCACTGCGGGGTAAGCAGCGCCGTCGGTCGTCAGCCAAGGCGCGACCTCCTCGACCCTTTCCTTCGGATCACGCTTGAAGATGATCTTCGAGTTCGAGCCGATTGCACTCGAGAACAGGATGTTGCGCTCGGTGTACTTCGCCGCGAATGCAAGACGGTTGAACCAGTTGCCGATCGAAACGCCACCCGAACCTGTGTAGGTGTACTTCGAGGTGTCGGTGTCGTACTCCCGCGGTCCCTCACCGTCGACGGAACCGACGATCGAGTAATCGGCGTCCGACTGACTGATCACCTCGCCGTAGTACGAACGAGGATTGTCCACCTTGAGATTCTCGTTCTCGGGCGTGGTCGTCAGGTCGCTCACCGAGTAGATCGGGTAGCCACCGGTGTTGTTCTGACTGTCGCCCTGCACGGCCGTGACTTCGTTGGCCTGGGCGGCGACGAAACCGTTGCCGTGCGTGTAGACCGTGTGCTTGTTGATCCAGTCCGTCTGGTTGCCGGAAAGGTTGTTCGGCGACAGCTCACGCGCGGCGACAACGAAGTCACGCAACTGGCCGTCTTGTTCGTAACGGTCGACGTTGAGCGTCTGCGGGAACCCGTAGAAGTTCTTGAGCTGACGCTGAGCGGTGAACGTCGGCGACAGAATGGTCGGATCCAACAGGCGTGTGTTCGCGATCGTGGTCCGGTCTGCCGGAACGTCCTGGGGCTGCTTGGTGCCAATTCCCGGATAGTCGACGTAGTCGACGTTTTCTTCCGTGATCCCGTACGCCTGACGGGTCGCTTCGATGTTTCGTTCGATGTACGTGCTCTCCTTCTGCGCCGCATTGGGCTTGACGGAGAACTGCTCGACGATCATCGGGTAGACGGCACCGACGAGGACCGACGAAAGAACCAGTAGAGCGACTGCCATGGCCGGTATCCGAAGATCCCGCGTGAAGATCGAGGCGAAGAACGCCAAGGCGCAGATGACCGCAATGGACAACAGAATGAGCTTCGCAGGCAGAACCGCATTGATGTCGGTGAAGCCCGGGCCGGTGAACGTCGGTTCCTTACGACTACTCGACATCAACGAGTACCGATCAAACCAGTACGCCACCGCCTTGAGAAGCACAAAGGTGCCGGCGATGACAGCCAGCTGAATACGAGCGGCCGTGGTGAACGTCCCATTGCGCCCGGCCAACTTGATCCCACCGAAAACGTAGTGGGTGACCAGGTTTGCCACGAAGGCAAGCAGAATCGAGACGAACAACCAATTCAGAACGAAACGGTAGAACGGCAGATCGAACGTGTAGAAGCCGACGTCCAAGTTGAACTGCGGATCGGTGATCCCGAAAGCCTGGCCGTTGAGGAACAACTGGATAGTGACCCAGTTGGCCTGTGCGATGAGACCGGACAGGATGCCGATCGCTACCGGAATGATCACGCCGAAAAGACGAAGACGCGACATGACGGTGGTGCGGTAGCGCGCGATCGGATCATTG
>NZ_LVCT01000217.1:0-13678 GCF_001647205.1 Rhodococcus sp. EPR-134 | reverse complement strand
GAGCACGAATCGCGTCAACAGAACCTTGGTGAAGACACCGCGGAAGCCGACTTCGCCGAACCACAACCAGTCCGTGTACATGCCGATCAGTCGCGGCCCCACGAGCAGCAAGGCCGCCACTACGACAGCCACCACCAACAAGATTCGACTGCGTCTGGACAGAGAGGGTAAACCTGCGGGGGGCCGCATGCCCACGTGCCACGCTCCAAGATTTGGCGACGCCGTGGCGTCGCAACCGATTGCATCGATCACTGCGGCCACGCCCGAGTGGACTTGGCCGTTTCCGACCACTCTACGTAACAACGGTCACGGGTTGACAACACGGAGAGCGGGGAGCCGGACAGAAGGTGGGAGGATGAACGCGTGAGTGAAGAGAATATGAGCAGATCACCGAGTGCCCTCGCCCGGTGCGTTCATGAAGTTGTCGACCACATCGACGCCGAAGGCTGGGATCAGCCTCCGAAGCTGTACGCGTTGGTACCCACCGAAATGCTCGCCGCGGCCGAACCCGGACTGCTCGACCAACTCGCCGAGGGCGCCGAATACACACCGATCGAACAGGAATCGCTTCCCGAGGACATCATCGGCGGTTCACGGGCACTCGACGAGTTCCTGGCGACGACGCATTGGCCCGAGTCCGTGCAGGGTTGCATCCTGGTGCAGGAGATCGTCGTCCTGCCGCCCGAGGCGGAATCGGATCTCGACCACGCCACGGCGCCGGTGTTGACCGATCAGCACGCGGCGGACGAAGTCGCTCGACTGACGGCCGACGCGCATCCCGATCGACGCGAGGCTCGACTGTTCGTCGGCGTGCTCCGTGACGGTCCCTCGCTGTCGCTCCTACAGATGCGTCCCGACGAGGATGCGGATCCGTACGGTGACTTGGAACTGCTCACCTACGACGGTCTTGCACCTCACCTCGTGCACGCCCTGTACGCGACGCTCGACGAGGTCGAAGAAGACTGACAGAGTCGTCGGCGGCCAGGCAGCTTTCAGCAGCGGGGTGCGTCGCCGCCCGTGTTGAGGCTCTCGAGTGAGTCCACTGCGCCGGGCAGGTTGTCGACCTTGACGAGTCGAAGCCCGTCCGGCGCATTCTGTTTCGCCTCGTCACAGTTCTGGGCCGGCACGAGGAAGGTCTCAGCACCGGCTTCGGACGCGGCGATCAACTTGTACCTGATGCCGCCGATCGGACCGACCTCGCCGTCGGAGTCGATGGTGCCCGTTCCGGCCACGAACTTTCCACCGTTGAGCTCCCCCGGAGTCAGCTTGTCGACCAAGGCCAGTGTGAACATCAGTCCGGCAGAAGGACCGCCGATGTCGGCGAGATTGAACTGCACGGTGAAGGGAACGTCCGGGACCTCGCTGGGTGTGACGCCGAGGTAACCCGATTCGGGCTTGTTGGGCCGCGCCCCGACGGTGATCGGCACAACGGTCTCCACACCCTCACGTAGGACGGTGACGTCGATCGCGGTGCCGGGCGCGATCGCACCGACCGTGTCCTGAACGCCGGTGATGGTGGTTACCGGAGTGTCGCCGATCTTGACCAGGACGTCGCCTTCTTGCAGGGCACCCGCAGCGGGACCGTCCGGGGTCACCTTCGAAACAGTCAGTGCCACCGGCTTGCCGAGAAAGTGCAGTGCCGCCAACTCGGCACTGTCCTCGGATTGCTGGAAGTCGGCGGTGTTGGCCTGCTGAATCTCTTCCTTCGACTTCTCGGGCGGATAGATCTCCGAGCGAGGGACGAGTCCGTTGCTGCCACTCGCCCACAGTCCGAACGCTTCGAAGATGTTGAGGCCGTCGCGAACCGACACCGTTGTCATGTTGAGGTTGCCGTCGGTGGGATCGACCTCGGTCCCCTGGATGTCTACGACGGGCTTACCGTCGACGTCGCCGAGCGTGTTGAAGGTGGGGCCCGGACCGAGTGCGACATAAGGAACAGTGACCATTGTTCCGACGACTCCCAACACGACGATGGGTGCGAGTGCGGCCAAGAGCGTCACTATCCGTCGATTCACCTGATCCAGAGTAAAGCGCGAAGGCTCCGGAGCACCGATCGCACCGCCTGAGCGCCGTGCGTGTTCGCCGTCAGCGTGACTCGGAGGGCGACTCCGACCGCTCGAGCCTTGTACCGTTGAGGTATGAGCAATATGCCGTTCGGCTTCTCCAACTCCGACGACGATCCCGATCGCGACAAGAACGCGGCGGGTGGCAATCCGTTCGGGGGTGGTGACATGCCGTTCGGGTTCGGCGCGGGCGGTGAGGGATTCGATCCGGCTCAGCTCGGCCAGATGCTCACCCAGTTCGGGCAGATGCTGAGCGGAATGGGCTCGTCGATGGGCCAGGGCGGTTCGTCCGGCCCGGTCAACTACGACATCGCCAAGAAACTGGCACGCCAACAGATCGGATCGGTCGCACCGATCACCGAGGGCAACGTCAAGGCGATCGCCGACGCCGCGCACCTGGCCGAGATGTGGCTGGACGCCGCGACAACGCTCCCTGCCGGAGCGAGCCGCACTCTTGCGTGGACTCCGAACGACTGGCTCGACAACACGATCGACACGTGGAAGCGACTCTGTGATCCGGTGGCCGAGAAGGTAGCGGGCATGTGGGTCCAGGGTCTTCCGGCCGAAGCACAGCAGATGGCTGGCCCGATGCTGGGCATGCTCGGCCAGATGGGCGGACTCGCGTTCGGCTCGCAATTGGGCCAGGCACTCGGCCAACTGTCCACCGAGGTGCTCTCCTCCACTGACATCGGCCTGCCCCTCGGCCCCGAAGGCACCGCGGCCCTTCTCCCGGCTGCGGTTCAGGCTTTCAGTGAGGGTCTCGAACAGCCGCATCAGGAAGTTCTGGTCTTCCTCGCCGCGCGGGAAGCCGCTCATCAGCGCCTTTACAGTCACGTTCCGTGGCTGCGCCAGCGTGTTCTCGCGACAGTGGAGGAATACGCCCGCGGAATCACCATGGACTTCTCGGCGATGGAAGAATTCGCCAAGGACCTCGATCCATCCGCTCTCACCGATCCGAGCAAGCTCGAAGCGCTGATGCAGCAGGGCACGTTCGAGCCGCAGAACACTCCGGAGCAGAAAGCCGCTCTCGAACGTCTAGAGACTCTGCTTGCGCTGGTCGAGGGTTGGGTGGAGACGGTCGTCACCGCCGCACTCGGCGAGCGACTGCCTGGTGTTGCCGCGATGAGTGAGACGTTGCGGCGTCGCCGCGCTACCGGCGGCCCCGCCGAACAGACCTTTGCGACGCTGGTCGGACTAGAACTTCGTCCTCGCAAGGTCCGCGAAGCGGCTGGTTTGTGGCAGAAGCTCACTGCGGAAGCCGGTATGGACGTTCGCGACGGCGTCTGGTCGCATCCCGACCTGATGCCTGATTCGAGCGATCTCGACGCACCGGACGGATTTGTCGCCCGTGTCCTCGGCGCCGGCGAAGCCGGTAATTTCGACGACCCGATAGCCCAGCTCGAAGCCGTCGTGGCACAAGAGCGTGCGGCCGAGGAAGCGATGGACAAGACCCGCGAGGACGACGAAGAGAAGTAATCCCTTCTCGACCGATTTTCGCAGATCAGCCGCGATGACCGCCTGTGGATAACTGCCGCTGACGGGGACTCGCCGAGGGCCCGTCGTGCCAGCATCGAATGATGACCGGTCACACACACGACGACACCAGACAAGACAGCACTTCACAGCGATCCGCGGGACCTCGATGGGACCCGCGGATCGCTGTTCTGTCGCGCCCGGATGGTCGACTGCAGCTGGGATGGACCCCCGGACGTGCCGTCCTGCTGACTCTGCCTGTCGGGGTCGACGATCGCGCGGTGAAGTCGATCCTGCGCAAAATGGACGGCTCGAGATCCCGCGCAAACATCCTCTGGGAAGCGTCGAGGCTCGGGATTCCCACGTCCGTGACGGAGGAGTTGCTCGAGCAACTCGCCGATTCCGGTTTCGCCCACACTGCCCGCAGAAGCACCGCGACGGTCCGGATTCACGGTGTCGGTCCGCTCTCTGACGCCATCGAGCGCGCACTGGTCACCGGCGGGGTCAGCACGCGTCGCTCGCGCGGGTATCGCAACACCGACGTCGTGCGCACGTGGAACGAACAACTGGTGGTCCTGGCCGACGACGTCGTGACTGATCCTCGTCTGGTCAGCGATCTCGTTCGCTGTGGACTCCCCCACCTTTCCGTCCGCATCCGCGACGGCAACGGTGTGGTCGGTCCTCTTGTCCTGCCTGGTCAGTCGAGTTGCCTGCGGTGCGCAGACATCCTCCGATCCGAACTCGACCCTCATTGGCTTCATCTGTCCGCGCAGCTACTCGGCAGCGCAGGCCACGCGGAATCGGCGATGATCCATGCAAGTGTCGCGCTGGCCCTGGCCGAGATCGACTCCGCATTATCCGAGACAGCGGCGACGCATGCGGCCAGTCTGTCGTCGACGCTCGAGATCGCGCTGCGTCCGTATCGGATCACAACCAGGCACTGGCCTCGGCAAATATCCTGCAGTTGCCAATACCTGGCACCTGTTTCGGGCAAAGGACGCCCCAGTCAGACATGATGGTGTGGTGTCCGAGATCCCACGCAAGAGTTCTGCCCGTACTGCCAAACTCGCGAGCATCCCCCTGGGGATGGCCGGTCGCGCCGCCATGGGCTTCGGACGCAAGCTCGCCGGCGGCGACAAAGGCGAGATCGACGCGCAGTTGAGCGCGAAGGCGGCCGAGCAACTGTTCGCGGTGCTGGGCGAACTCAAGGGCGGCGCGATGAAGCTGGGCCAAGCGCTCAGCGTCATGGAGGCGGCAATTCCGGAGGAATTCGCCGAGCCATACCGCGAGTCGCTGAACAAGCTCCAGGCCGCCGCCCCGCCGCTGCCGACCAAGCAAGTACACAAGATGCTCGACCAGCAACTCGGAACCAAGTGGCGCGACCGATTCCAGTCGTTCGACGATGAACCGACCGCGTCGGCAAGCATCGGGCAGGTTCACCGAGCCGTCTGGGCGGACGGCCGCGACGTAGCCGTGAAAGTTCAGTACCCCGGCGCCGACGAAGCTCTACGCGCCGATCTCAAGACCCTGGGCAGATTTGCCGGTCTCTTCGGTTCGGTCATGCCCGGTGTCGACGTACGGCCCGTGATCGAGGAGTTCACCGCGCGCACGGAGGAAGAACTCGACTATCGGATCGAGGCGAACAATCAGCGAGCTTTTGCCAAAGAGTTCGACGGAGATCCCCAATTCGTGATCCCGCACGTCGTGGCGAGCGCGCCGAAAGTGGTCGTGACCGAATGGATGACGGCAACCCCGTTGACCAGAATCATCGAGAGTGGAACGCCGGAGCAGCGCAATGCGGCCGGTGCACTACTCGCCGAATTCCACTTCGCGTCTCCGGCCCGTGTCGGATTGCTCCACTGTGACCCGCACCCCGGCAATTTCATGCTTCTCGAGGACGGCCGACTCGGCGTCATCGACTTCGGTGCTGCTGCGCCGTTCCCGAACGGACTGCCACGGGTTCTCGGCACGATGGTGCGCTTGGCTGTCGAGGAACAATTCGACGAGTTGACGGAGTTGTTGCGCGCCAACGGTTTCGTGATCCCCGGACGCACGGTGACCGACAAGGAGATCGCGGATTACCTGCGACCCTTCACCGACCCGATCCAGACCGAGTCATTTCACTTCACTCGGGCATGGCTGCAAAAGGCCGCCGGAACCGCCACTGACTTCAACAGTGCGCAGTTCCGAACGGCCCGTGCACTCAACCTTCCGGCCGAGTATTTGATGATCTTCCGTGTTCTTCTCGGTTCGGTCGGCATATGCGCCCAGTTGGACGCATATGCCCCGTACATGGAAATCCTGACTCGTTGGTTGCCAGGGTTCGCGGAGCCGGTTCTGGATGACACCGGCTCCGCCGACTAAGACACCGGCTCCGCCGAATAGGGCTCTCACGCGCACACAAGTTGCTTGCGTGGGCGCCCTCTCGGTCTCTTGCGCGCTATGACGGCCCCCTGATCGAGGATCTCGCCGCCCCACACCCCCCATGGCTCGGCGCGGTCGAGAGCCGCACTGAGACAACGGGAACGGATGGGGCACTGCGCGCACAGTGCCTTGGCCTGCTCGAGTTCGGCCGGAGCTTCGGCGAACCAGAGATCGGGGTTGGATGCCCGGCACGGCAGGTCGCGGCGGGTGGACGCGACCTCGATGAACGTGACTGCAGCCGAAGTGACGTCGGTGGAAGTTACTGCAGTGGTGGAGTTTTCGGATTCCACGCGGATTGTCTGGGCAGACAACTCGGTCTCCTAGTGCTCGGATGCGAAACTGTGTCGCACGATATGGGTTCGATGGGTGCGAACCTGAGCCGAGTCGGAAACCAGATGAAGAGGGCTATCCAACACAAAGGCCACGGTCCGCAGGGGCTGCGGGTCCGTGGCCGTAAGTGAACGGATGTGTCCTACCGAGAAATACCTCGATGGCTTAAGAACACGGACTCGACAGCTGCTTTCTTTGCTGCTGCTTGAGGGCGCAGGCGGAGCGCATGCTGCGCCCATCCCGCTGCACGCGGCAGCATGGGGGCGGCAACAGCGAACTTTGCGCTTGCGCACGCTTCGTAAGAGATCAAGTTCGTCATTTTTTTGCCACCTCCATTTCGTGTCGGTCCGGATAGTTTCTGCGCACAGGTTGCCCCGTAACACTGAAAACCAGAGTAGAGAATCTGCCGAATCTGCACAACCTATTTTTGACCTGCGGTTATGTAACTCACCGTTGTCGATTCGGATGTGTTGTCAGATATCGAGTGTTGCCGCTCGCAGTTCACCGCGAATGACAGCTAGTACGTCTTCCCCGAAGTTGTCGAGTTTCTTCGGCCCGATTCCAGGGATCGAAACCAGTCCACGATTATCTTGTGGTCGTTGTTCGGCAATAGCCATCAGTGTGTTGTCACTGAAGACGACATAGGCCGGAACTTTGAGTTCTCTGGACTTGTCCAGACGCCAGGCCTTGAGGTGCTCGAGCAATTCCAGGTCGACATTGGACGGGCATTTTTCGCAGCGCCCGAGCATGGTCGCCGACGTCCCGATCAACGGTTTGCCGCATACGCGGCAGCGCGGACGCTTCTTGTTTCCCGACGACGGCGCGGCGACGCGCGAGGCCGGCGAGTCCTCCGGGATTAGTCCGTTGAGAAATCTCGACCGGCGACGGGACTTGCGTCCACCCTCATTGCGGGCCAATGCCCACGACAGCTGCAGATGCTCGCGAGCGCGAGTAACCCCCACGTAGAGAAGCCGACGCTCCTCCTCCACCGCGACATCGTCGGCGCCCGAATTGGCGTCGCCGAGAACGTGTTGGATCGGCAGGGTGCCGTCGTTGAGGCCGACCAGGAACACCGCATCCCATTCGAGCCCCTTGGCCGCGTGGAGGGAGGCCAGCGTCACACCTTGCACGGTCGGTGGGTGCCGCGCCTCGGCTCGGGCCGTGAGCTCCTGTAAAAGCCCGGTGAGCGTCAGTTCAGGTTCGTGGACAAGTTGTTCTTCGGTGAGCGCCACGAGAGCCGAGAGCGACGCCCAGCGCTCGCGTGCCTGAGTACCCGAAGGCTCTTCGTTGGTCAGGCCGAGTGGCGCGAGCACAGCGCGGACGAGTGAGACCAGCGCTTCGCCGTTGTCTGCACCTTCGGGGAGGTCGTCGCGTCCAGCTGCCTGACGCAGCGCTGCCACCGCCTGACGTACCTCGGTGCGAGTGAAGAAGCCCTCTCCACCGCGCACCTGGAACGGAATGCCCAGCTTCGTCAGGGCCTGCTCGTGCGCCTCCGACTGAGCATTGATCCGGTACAGAACAGCGATCTCGGCCGCAGGAGTGCCTGCCGCGATCAGCCGTTTGATCGCCCGCGCAACGCCGAGCGCCTCGGCCGGCTCGTCGTCGAACTCCATGAACTCCGGCTCAGGCCCCGGCGCGCGCTGCCCGATCAGCTGCAGACGCGTCCCGGCGATCCGCCCGCGCGCGGCACCGATCACGCGGTTCGCCAACGACACGACCTCAGGGGTGGAGCGGTAATCCCGTTCGAGCCGAACGACGGTCGCTTCGGGGAATTTCCGGGAGAAGTCCAACAGATAGTTGGGGGTGGCTCCGGTGAAGGAGTAGATGGTCTGATTCGCATCGCCCACCACGGTCAGATCGTCTCGGTCGCCCAGCCAGGCGTCGAGCACACGCTGCTGCAGTGGGGTGACGTCCTGATACTCGTCCACGACGAAGCAGCGATACCGCTCGCGGAACTCGTCGGCGACTGTCGAATGCTCTTCGAGAGCTGCCGCCGTGTGCAGTAGGAGATCGTCGAAATCAAGCAGCATGCCGTCCTGGCCGCGTGCTTTCAGCTCTTCGTATGCGGCATACACCTGGGCCACCTTGGTGGCATCGACCGGTGCCTCACGGCGAATCTTGGCGATCGCGCGTGGGTAATCCTCCGGCGCGATCAGCGACGCCTTCGACCACTCGATTTCACTGGCGAGGTCGCGGACGCTTTCCGTGCTGGTGGACAATCCCACCCGGGCTGCGGCACTGCTGACAACGGCGAACTTTCGGTCCAGCAGACGCCACGGCGTGTCGCCGACAACCTGCGGCCAGAAGTACTTCAGTTGACGGAGAGCAGCAGCGTGAAAAGTTCGAGCCTGCACCTGCGGCCCACTCCCGCCGACGCCCAGCTCACGAAGACGTCCACGCATTTCCCCGGCCGCACGAGCGGTGAACGTCACGGCAAGCACCTGACCGGCCGACACGTGACCGTCGGCAACCAGATGAGCGATCCGGCGCGTGATGGTGCGGGTTTTGCCTGTTCCAGCGCCCGCGAGGACACATACCGGGCCGCGTGGCGCGAGCACGGCGGCCGATTGTTCTGGATCCAGTCCGGTGTCCGCAGGCATGGGGACCATCATGGCAGGACGTTCCGACACTCCATTCGCCGCGCCCGACGGTATGTGGGCAAGAGAACACGGGCCGATACGGAACAACGCTCTCGGTCGTGGTGTTATATCGGCCGTGACTTCTACCGAAAATGCGCCTGCCCTGACCATCTACTCGACCACGTGGTGCGGCTACTGCCGTCGCCTCAAGACGCAGCTCAACGCGTCGGGGATCGAGTACACCGACATCGACATCGAGAACGATCCGGCAGCAGCCGATTTCGTCGGCAGCGTCAACGGTGGCAATCACGTCGTTCCGACCGTGAAGTACGGCGACGGCAGCGTTGCGACCAACCCGTCGCTCAACCAGGTCAAGCAGGCTCTGGGTCTGTAGACCTTCTCCGGCTGCTACTTGACCCAGCTCTCGAGCATTCCGCGAGCGATGGAGATCGACCCGGGCAGCAGCAGTGGCGCGTCCGCTTCCGAACCCCAGTCGCCGAGTTCGAGAGCGGCGCGCACCTCGTCCTTCGTGAACCAGGTGCCCTCGGCGATCTCGCCGTCCGCGAACAGCAGCGGAGCGGCGGGGTCGCCGATTGCGGCGAAGCCCAACATCACCGAGCGAGGGAACGGCCAAGGCTGGCTCCCGAGGTATCGAACGCTGTGCACGTCGATACCGACTTCTTCCTTGATCTCGCGGACAACACACGTTTCGAGTGACTCCCCGGCCTCGACGAATCCCGCGAGAATCGAGAAACGGCGCTGCGGCCAGGTCGGCTGACGCGCGAGTAGAACTCGATCGCCGCCGTCGTGCACCAGGCAGATGACCGCCGGATCCGTTCGGGGAAACTCCTCGTGGCCGGTGGACGTGGAAATGCGTGACCAGCCGGACATCGTGGGTTCACTCGGTGCGCCGTCGATAGCGCTGAATCCGGCACTGTCGTGCCAGTTGAGAATCGCGACGGCACCGGTCAACAAACCGGCGTCCGCGTCGTCGAGTGTTCCGCCGAGCATCCGCAATTCAGACAAAGTGCCCGCCAGCAGCGACACCCGCACCGCCCAGACGTGGCGATTCTCCCGAATTCCCAGGAAGACCGCGCCGCGCACCGGTTCGGGCCCCAACTCGGTTGCCTCGGCGAAGACCAATTGACCTTCCGGCGACACCTTGACCTGACCCCGTGAATTCACACGGAGGAGCAGTGCGTCCGCCCAACCCGTCGTCAGTGCAGCGGCGTCCGACCGCAATTCCTCGGCGCGGCCGACGCTCGAGCGTGAGAGCAGAGGTGTTTCGGTCAGCTGGAAGTCGTTCACGCTCACGACATTACTGCGCGCACGAAGCTCGGTAACACTCAGTTCGTGACGCGGCGAATGTAGAGCAGTCGATCGTTCTCTTCGACGGCGTCCACCTCGGGTGAACCGACGCGAACCAGACGGCCGTCACGAACGACCCCGAGCACGATGTCGGAGAGATGACGCGGAGAGCCGCCGACCTCGTCGCGCTCGACGGCACGCTCGGCAATCGCGAATCCGGCCTCCGGAGTCAGCAGGTCTTCGATCATCTCCACGACGGTCGGCGTCGTGGTCGCGATGCCGAGGAGTCGACCCGCCGTCTCCGAGGACACGACGACGGAGTCTGCGCCGGACTGACGCAGAAGATGCGCGTTGTCGGCTTCACGGATGGCTGCGGCGATCTTGGCTTTCGGCGCGATTTCGCGGGCTGTCAGCGTCACGAGCACTGCGGTGTCGTCACGGTTGGTTGCCACGATGATCGACGACGCATTCTGCGCACCTGCCAACCGAAGTACGTCCGATTTCGTCGCCGAACCGAACACCGTCACCAGGCCTTTGCTCGCCGCCGAATCGAGGACGGTCTGATCGGTGTCCACGACCACGATCTCCGACGCCGGTACACCGTCACCGAGCATTGCTTCGATTGCCGTCCGCCCCTTGGTCCCGTATCCGACGACGACGGTGTGATTACGCACGTGCTGCCTCCAACGCTGAATTTTGAACGCCTGACGCGAACTCTCGGTCAGAGCTGAAAGTGTGGTTCCGACCAACACGATCAAGAAGAAGATCCGAAGTGGCGTGATCAACAGGACGTTGACCAGGCGCGCCGACGGCGTGAACGGAGTGATATCGCCGTAGCCGGTGGTCGAGAGCGAAACCGTCGCATAGTAAATGCAGTCGAGCAGCGACAGCTCGTTGTCCTGTGCGTCCCGGTATCCCGCGCGATCGATGTACACGATCAACACGGCGGCGCCGAGAGCACCCAACGCGATGAGAACTCGCTTGTAGATGGCCCGCGCCGGACTTGTCTGTAGCTGGGGAATGCGCAGCACCCCGACAAGGGCGAAGTCAGGCTGATCGGTCAATGCTTCCGACCTGGTCAAACGCGCCCGGAGCTTACCGGCCATACATCGACTCTCTCACTCGAACTTACGAAATACCTACACGGACATCGGCAGGCAGCGTAACCCTCGAAGATCGACTTCGGAACTCGGGCGCCGAATAGCGCGCGGGTCGTGGCGCCGGTAGTGGCAAGAAGGTCCACCGTGAGGCAGGCTGGGCAAATGCCTTTCACCGGTTCGACGTCCACTCCCAGCCAAGCGGCCGCTCTTCGTTTGTCGGCCCTCCTTCTCGGCGCCGGCACCATGCATTTCGTGGCGCCTTCCTTCTTCGACAGCACCGTTCCCCGCCAGCTTCCCGGACAGGCCCGCACCTACACCCAGGTGTCCGGCGTCGCGGAACTGGCGATCGGCGCTGCCTTGGCCGTGCCGAAGACCCGCAAGCTCGGCGCGGGCCTTGCCGCCGCGCTCTTTGTCGCCGTGTTCCCCGCCAACATCCAGATGGCGATCGACTGGTGCCGAAGCCCGAAGACGTCCACACCGCAGAAGATCGGTTCGATCGCACGTCTTCCCCTGCAGGTTCCGCTGGTGACCGAAGCACTCAAGGCTCGTCGAAACGCAAGCTAATCTTGCGCGCCTGCCGTTCGGATGAGGCGAGCGAGAGCCTCACCGTCCGGCAGGTTCTCGGGTGCGATGGTGCGACCCGATCGAACGTAGTGAAACGCCGCCCGCACCTTGTCGGCCGGAAACTGTTCGTTGCGCCCCGCCGAACGGGCTCTGGCCGACATCAATTCGGCCCAGGCCACCCGATACGCGGCCAACTGCATCACAACAGCGTCCTCGTTGGCGGCCGACGGTTCGGCACCGGTCTTCCAGTCGATCACCGTCCATCCGCCGTCGGGATCGGCGAACACAGCGTCGATCCGACCGCGGAGAACCGTTCCGGCAATGGATGTTTCGAAAGGAACTTCCACTTCGATCGGGCTGCGATTGGCCCACGGGGACCGCAGGAACGCATCCTGAAGTTTCACCAGATCGGTCTCGGGACCCGCGCCGGTATCCGCGGCGCCGGGTAGTTCGTCGAGATCCAACAGTCGGGTCGCACCGAACCTTCGCTCGATCCAGGCGTGAAAAGCCGTGCCGCGCCGAGCGAGCGGGTTCGGTGGGTACGGCAGTGGTCTACGCAGCCGTGCCGCGAGTTCATCCGGATCTGCCTTGAGGTCGACGAGCTGCGTCACCGAAAGCTGCGCCGGGAGAATCACTTCGGCACGCGCGTTTGCCCGGGCTTCGCGCTCGGCCAAGAGCACGTCGACGTCCGAGGCCCAGTTCTCCGGATCGTCCTCCGGTTCTTCCGCCTCTTGGCTGTCTTGCGGCAGCGAAGCAAGTGCGGACAGGACGCTTGCGGCTCCGGCCTCGACCGCGCCGCGCCGCGCACCCAGCGGATCCGGCGGCCACTGCGCCGTACGGGGCGTGGCGGCCAACGGGTTCTCGGTGTCGGGTTCCGGTGCAGGCGCCCACTCCTCCACGACGCCGATTACGCCGCGTGAGTCTTCCTCATCGGCATCGTTTTCGGCCGTGACCATCTGATGCAGCTCGTCCAGGAACTCCGAAGGCCCCTTCGGTTCCGAACCGGATTCCGCCCAGTGATGCGCCGAGATGAACAGCGCCCGTTCGGTTCTGGTCAGCGCGACGTAGAACAACCGCCGGTCCTCGTCCAGTCGACGGTTGGACAAGGCCTTCTTGTGCGCCGTGATCGCGTTCTCGAGGTCCTTGCGGTTGTAGAGCTCCTCGAGGTCGAGCACCGGAACTCCGTCGGCCGAATCCGCGTCGACCGCCCGGTCACCACGCAACGTCGGTGGCAGTTCGGCGAGCGCCCCGAGCCACGATCCGGACGCGGTGGACGAGGGGAACACCCCGTCGCTGACATGCGGGATCGCCACTACTTCCCATTCGAGCCCCTTCGCCGAGTGCACGGTCAAGATCTGCACGCGATCCGGCGCCACCTCCACTTCGCCCGGAGTGAGGCCCTTTTCGATCTGTTCGGCGGCCGCGAAGAATGCGAGCATCCCGGGCAGATTGGCTGTTGGACGCGTCGCGTAATTGGCGACGACGTCGGCAAATGCGTCGAGATGCTCGCGGCCCGCGGTCCCGACGACACCGACTCGGGTTCGCGCGCCTGCCTCGATTCCGATACCGAGCACCCGCTCGACCTCCGCCACCAGTTCGGTGAGCGGCTGGCCGATACGTTCGCGCAACGACGCCAACTCTGCCGCTATCGCGTTGATGCGTGTGTACCCGAGAGCTGAATAGCGTTCTGCCGGGCCTGGATCGGAGATCGAATCGACCAATCCTGCTTGCTCGGCGTTCTCCCCCGGCAGCGCGTCCTGAACTGCCGAGGTGAGCGCCTCGGCGTCGGTGACCGCACCCGCTGTTCCGTATCCGGCGGAGATGGCAAGTTCGCGGG
>NZ_LVCT01000216.1:0-2310 GCF_001647205.1 Rhodococcus sp. EPR-134 | reverse complement strand
CGACCACTCGGAGCATGGCGATCACGTCCGCCACCTCGGGTGTGTGCAGGAGCCCACCGAGTCCGACCACTTCGACCGGCAGACCTTTGGACCGCAAAGCCTCGGCCAGCGGGGCAGCATCGGCGTTGCGGCGGATCAACACCGCTGCCGTGGGCGTCGGGCGGTCTTCGGCACGTGCCGCCTCGTATTCTTCGGCGATCTTCTCCGCAACCCACTGACGTTCCTGTTCGACGTCTCCCAGCAGCGCCAGTCGAACGTCTCCGGCGACGGCTCCCGGCCGCGCACGAAGTGTGCTGACGGCCACACCGCGTCGGCGCAACGGTGCCGACGACAGGTTTGCCAATTCGAGAGCCTCCGGCGGGTTACGCCAACTGGTGAGCAGTTCGAGCGTCGGAGCCGGCTTTCCGTTGGCAAGCGGGAAGTCGGTTGCAAACCGTGGCAGGTTGGCCGCCGACGCGCCTCGCCAACCGTAGATCGACTGCATCGGATCGCCGACGGCTGTCAGCGCCAACCGGCCGTCGGCTCCCCCGCCGAACAACGAGGACAACAACACTCGCTGAGCGTGACCGGTGTCCTGGTACTCGTCGAGAAGAACTACCCGAAAGCGCTCACGCTCGGTTTGCCCGACCTCGGGATGTTCGGAGGCGACACGGGCCGACAGCGACATCTGGCTGCCGAAATCCAATGCGCCTTCACGCCGCAGCGTCTCACCCAGCCGGGCAACGAGGGGCAGTAGCTCGATGCGTTTGTGTTGCACATCAAGGTAATTCAAAAGCTCTTTGCTCGGCCCACCCCGCTGTTTCGGACCGGCGGGCAGAGTGTGAATCAGCTTGTCCAACTCGGTGTGAGCCTCGAGCAACTGCTCGGGGTCGACCAGGTGCTCCGCCAACTGACCGGCAAGGGCCAGAACGGTTTCGGTGATGGACCCCGGATTCTTGTCGGTGTCCAGATCACTGTCCCAGCCGCTCACGACGCGGTGCGCAACCTGCCACAGTTCGGTCTCGGACAACAGCGTCGCCGAGGGTTCGATCGGCAACAGCAGCCCGTGCTCGGACAGCAACCGTCCCGCGTAAGCATGGTAGGTACTGACTTCGGGTTCCCCGGCCAGAATCCGGGAACGCACTCCGCCGGTCGGGTCGAGTGCCCGCAAAACGTCCGAACCCGCCAGTCGCGCCAAGCGCTTGCGGATTCGCGACGTGAGCTGTTGTGCCGCTTTGCGCGTGAAGGTCAATCCGAGAACGGCCTCGGGATCGACGAAGCCGTTGGCCACCAGCCACACGACGCGAGCAGCCATCGTCTCGGTCTTACCGGCACCGGCACCGGCGACGACCAATGTCGGACCGAGCGGTGCGGCGATGACTGCCGCCTGTTCCGGCGTCGGCGGGTGTTGACCGAGCGCGACCGCCAGGTCGACAGGATCGATCTTCGGTCGGCGTGCCTTCTGCGTCGCGGCAGCCACTTAGTTACTCACCTGTCGTCCCTCGTCGTGTGCCGGGCAACTCGAGCGCACCGGGCAATGTCTACATCCGTCGTTGACCCTGGCCAGATACTGCGGCCCTTGGGTCGCTGCCGCTGCGTTGTGGATGACGTCTCGCCACATCTCGACGGCTTCGGCCGTCAGCGGCGGCTGAACTCGCTGCGCCGCACCGTCTTTCTTGTTGGACTTGGCCACGAATACCAGGCGTGCACCGCCGGGTTGTGTGGCCGGTTCGCCGGCAATCGCACCTTCGGCCGCTGCGACCTGGTACGCCGCCAACTGCGCGTGAGATTGCGCGGCCTCGTTGCTGACAGGGTTTCGCGCAGTCTTGACGTCGACAACCACCGGACGGCCTTCGGTGTCGCGCTCGAGCCGGTCGATCCGGCCACGAAGCTTGACCGCAGGCGCTCCTTCTTCGCGCGGTTCGAGGACCCCCTCGACCGCGACCTCGACGCCGACTTCGGTCAGTTCGCCGCGAGTTGCGTTCATCCAGGCGGTGAACGTCGCCAGCATCTCCCGAGTTCGATTGAGTTCGCGGCGCGAGTACCACTGCGATCCCAGATCGATGGATTCCCAGGCATTTTCGAGTGCCTTCTCGACCTGATCCGGTGGAATCCGGCCGGCCAATGCCTGCACCAAGGTATGGACCAGCGTACCGGCGATCGCATGAGTGTTGTCTCCGTCGCTGCCGCCATGACGCTCGAACACCCATCGGAGAGGGCATGTTTCGAGAATCTCGATGGTGGACGGCGATAGTGAAACCGGTCCGTCCTCGGGCTGCCACATGGGAGCAGCGGTACTCGGCTCGGCTGTGCCGTACCACTGATCCGGGT
>NZ_LVCT01000215.1:0-9098 GCF_001647205.1 Rhodococcus sp. EPR-134 | reverse complement strand
ACGACGCTGCGAAGCTGTGCGACCAGTGCAGGCAGCGACAGAACCCGGGTATCCCCGGTCTCGGGTGCAACGACGTCGAGATCGGAGGACGGATCGTCCGAGTACGCGTCACCACGGATCAATTCGTCCACGAACCGCGAAGGCACCAAGTCGGTGTCCCCCGAAGCCGATTCGACTGCGGTGATCAGCAGACGGCGACGAGCACGGCTACAGGCAACCAGGAACAACCTGCGTTCTTCGGCCAGAAGCGGTGCGGTTCGCGAGAGTCGTTCGGCAGCCGAGTCACTGCCGTCGGAGACTCCGTTGACCAGGTCGATCAGCGCTTCGGTACGCAGTAGCGATCCGCGTGCCCGCAAACTCGGCCAGAGCCCCTCCTGCACACCCGCCACCGCCACGACCGCCCATTCGCGACCCGCCGCGGCGTGAGCGCTGACCACGGTGACGGCGTCGGGAGTGATGACCGATCGGCTCCGCGAACCGGTCGGTATCTCCTGGCTGGTCAAGTAGTCGACGAAACCGGCGAGTTGCGAACGCGGCAACCGGTCGACGTAGTTGGCGGCCGCGTCGAAAAGTGCGACGACTGCGTCGAGGTCTCGATCGGCCTGTGAGCCGATAGGTCCGCCGCGCGCCGACGCAGCCGCCCAGCGTCGTTCCAGCCCCGTCGCCTGCCATGCCGCCCACAGAACTTCTTCGACCCCGAGACCTCGCTCGAGAGGCACTCGGGCCTTGCGAAGGACCGACAGCACGCGATTGAGTGCCGCAGCTTCGACGTCTGTCAACTTGCCCATGAGGCGCTTGGACTGCGCACGATCCTCGTCGATCAGAATGAGCCGCAACAACTCCGAGGAGTCCCGATCACTTCCCGATGCCAACTCGACCCGGCGCAGGCCACGACGCAACCGGCGCAGGGTGACCGGCTCGGCGCCGCCGATGGGACCGGCCATCAGGGCAAGCGCGTCGTCGCCGGTGAACTGATCGCCGCCGAGCGCCCGAAGGACCAGCAGCAGGCCGGACACTCCGTGTTGCCTGGCCAGCGGCAATTCGGTGGCAGCGGTCGTGACGGGTACCCCGGCCGCGAGCAGGGCTCGCCGGAGAGGGGCGAGAGTACGCGGCACCGACCGCACGATGACGGCCATCTCGGACCACGCAATCCCGTCCAGCAGATGCGCCCGGCGCAAGGTATCTGCGACGACTGCCGCTTCTTTGGCCGTCGTACCGAGAACCCGCACCGACGCCCGCCCCGGGTCCTCGTCGGTGAGATCGGATGGAACCGCGATGCGATGAGCGAGGTTGCCGGGCAGCCGCGCAGCGATCTTGGCCGCGATCGACGCGACGTCGGCGTTGTTGCGAAACGTGGTGGGCAGGACGATCTGGCGCTCGTCTCCGCGCTCGGCGAGTCCGAGTAGGAACGCCGAATCCGCACCGCGGAACCCGAAGACCGACTGATCGGGATCACCGGCGATGACCGTGCCCGCAGTTGCGGTTCCGATCAGCCGAACCAGCTGCGCGGCCTGCGGATCCAGATGTTGTGCGTCGTCGACGAGTAGGTGCCGGATCCGAGCGCGCTCGGAGCGAAGCAATTCGGGATCGGTGGCGAACGCGGTCAATGCCGCACCGATCAACTCGGCCGCGTCGAGTGCCGGCGCCGTCGCCTCCGGAGCCTCGACACCGACACTGCCGCGTAGCAGCACGCCTTGCTCGTAGGCCTCGGCGAACCGCCCGGCCGCCACCCACTCCGGACGGCCACGCTTCTTGCCGAGCTTGACCAGATCTTCGGGACCGAGTCCGCGCTCGTTCGCTCGCAGCATCAGATCTCGAAGTTCGACGGCAAAGCCGTTCAAACCCAATGCGGGTCGCAGGCGCTCCGGCCACCGGAGCGCACCGTCTTCTATGTCGCCGCGCAACATCTCTCGGAGCACCGAGTCCTGCTCGGCGCCGGTGATCAGGCGTGGCGGCGCGTTGCCGTGCGCTGCGGCTTGAAGCCGGAGTACGGCAAAGGCGTACGAGTGAACGGTGCGGACCAACGGCTCACGAGTTGCCTGCGGTCCGCGTTCTTGTTCGTACCCGAGCAACCCGGCCGTGATCTGCTCGCGGACCTGCGTCGCTGCCCGGCGCGACTGGGTGAGCACCAGGACCGATTCAGGATCTTCGCCACCGGAGATCTTCTGCACTGCCAGATCCACCAGAAGGGACGTCTTGCCGGTTCCGGGGCTGCCGAGTACCTGCCAGGGACTCCAGGCGGCCCCCGAGCCGAATGAAACAGGGCCGAACGCGAGTTGGAACGGATCCTCGGACGGCGGCGCGAACAGCCGGGCCGTCCCTTCGTCCCACGTTCGGGGTATCGGAGACGGCGCAGTTCGGTGCACCAACCGCGCCCGCGGGATGGTGACCTTGCTGCGTGTTGCCGTCTCACTCACCCAGGCATTCCACCAGAGCGCACCGACAACTCACACATCGCCTGCATCCGGCATGATTGACCTCGTGTCTGCACTCCATACGTATCTCTACGGACCCGTCGGGGCACCGGAGATCCTTTCGCTGCACGGTCTGACCGGTCACGGCCGACGTTGGCAGTCGATGGCCGAGAACCAACTGCCCGAAGCGCGCTGGATCTCGCCCGATCTGCGTGGTCACGGACGCTCGACCTGGGCTCCTCCGTGGAACATCGAATCCCACGTGGCGAGCCTGCTGGAGACGCTCGACGAACATGCCACCGGACCGGTGGTGATCGTCGCGCATTCTTTCGGCGGAATGCTGGCGCTGCACCTCGCGGCCACCGCACCGGAACGCGTTCGTGGGCTCGTCCTGCTCGATCCAGCGATCGGCTTGGATCCAACTTTCATGCAGGAAGTGGCCGAACTCACAATCGGCTCACCGGATTACACCGATGCGGCAGAGGCCTACTCCGAGAAGATTCACGGCTCGTGGGGTGAGGTTCCCACCCAGGACCTCGACGTCGAGATGGCCGAGCACCTGATTCAACTGGGCAACGGGCGCGTCAACTGGCGCCTGTCCACGCCCGCGATCGTGACCGGGTGGGGCGAACTCGCTCGCCCGATCGTGCTGCCTCCGCCTTCGATGCCGACCGTGCTGGTTCAAGCAATGAAAGTCCAGCCTCCGTACGTCACCGACGAGTTCCGGGCAGCGCTCACCGAGCACCTCGGTGAAAATCTGACCAGCGTCGAATTCGACTGTGACCACATGGTCCCGCACGTGCAGGCCGACGAAGTCGCCGCCCTCGTTCGCAGCGTGCTCTGAAGGAACCGACATGGCAGCCACCACCGAAGAGCAGATCGAAGAGGTACGGCGCCTCATCGCGTCGATTCCGGCCGGTTTCGTGGCGACGTACGGCGATATCGCCGATGCTACAGGACTTTCCAGTGCTCGCACGGTCGGTTGGATCATGCGAACGGACTCTGCCGACCTGCCGTGGCATCGGGTTCTCGGCGCCTCCGGCAAACCGTCGGCGCACCTGGCTCATCGTCAGATCGCCAAGCTCGAACTCGAAGGCGTGCCGATCAAGGACGGTCGGATCGACCTGAAGAAAGCTCGGTATCACTTCTGATTCACGTGTCACCGGTCGTGGTGACGCGGGCGATGGGGCAGCATGGAGGTATGACCGTCACGCCGCCGACCGCCGCCCTCATTCTGGCGGGTGGTCGCGGGACCCGAATGGGTGGTGTCGACAAACCCGGCCTGCTCGTTCACGGCCGCAGGCTCCTCGACATCGCGCTTTCAGCGACGGCGCATCTGGACGCCGTCGTCGTGGTCGGTCCACATCGCCCTGAACTTGATCCTGGCATCACTCAAACTCAGGAAACTCCGGCCGGAGCCGGCCCTGTCGAGGCGATCTGGGCCGGATTGTCTGCGACCCGGTTACCCGACGACGCCGTGGTGGTGGTCCTGGCGTCCGATCTGCCGCACATCGAGGCCCTATCAGTCGACGCTTTGATAGCTGCCACGTCGACGGACAGTCCGGTGACGTGTGCCGTGGACGAGAACAACCGAACCCAATTCCTGCTCTCCGCGTGGACATTTCGCGAACTCCGGCAACGCCTGTCCACATTGCGGGAGAGTTCGGGGTTGGAGAATCAACCTATGAAAGCGATTGTCACCGAACCGTTCTCGACGCTGAGTGTCGCTGGTACCACTGACTGCGACACACCGGCGGACATCGACCGCGCGCGAAACCATCCGCGCCTGACGATCGAGCAAGCCCGCGCCGCCGTCAGGAACTCACTGACAGCATTGTCACCACACCGGGCCGCCCTCGCCGACAGTCTCGGAGCAACGCTCGCGCAGCCTCTCGTCGCCCTGGGTGATCTTCCTCGATCCGATGTCTCGGCGATGGACGGGTACGCCGTCTCCGGCGAGGGTCCCTGGCGAATCCGAACCGAGATCCGTATCGCGGGCGCCGACGGGCAACTCGAACTCGGTGAAGGCGAAGCGATTCGCATTGCCACGGGAGCACACCTGCCCCTCGGCGCCACCTCGGTGATTCGTGACGAGTATCTGTCCGTCGACGAGCCATCTCGGATGGTACGGAGACTGCCGGATGCGCCGCACCGCAACGACGCTCGACCACGAGGGGAAGATTGGACCACCGGATTCACGATCGCTCCGACCGGTACCGCGGTGACTCCGGCGGTGGTCTCCGCAGCTGCCAGCGGCGAGGTATTCGACGCCCTCGTCCGTGGTCCGGTACGGGCACGCGTGATAGTCACCGGCGACGAGATCCGGCGGACCGGTCCACTGCGTGAAGGTCAGACCCGCGACTCCGTCGGTGGGATTCTCCCCTACCTACTGGAAAGCAACGGCGTACGGTGCGTGGCGAATTCGCACCTGAGGGACACGGCCGACAGTTTCGAGCGTGTACTGGCGGATGCGACTGAACAGGACCTGCTTGTTGTCATTGGTGCGACGGGCGGCGGCGCTGCCGACGAAATGCGCAGTGCGCTCGATCGACTCGGCGCTCGCACGATTGTCGGGCGAGTCGCCTCGCGCCCGGGCGGATCTCAGATAACGGCTGTCCTGCCCAGTGGTCGGGTGGTTCTCGGCCTCCCCGGCAACCCGTACGCCGCAGTGACCACCCTGTTGACGATGCTGCCCACCGTCGTGGCCGCCTTGACGGGAAGCGACACACCACCGCCACTGCTCGGCATCATCGAGAACGCCGCTGCGGTGACTTCCGATGCGGTACGCCTACTGCCGGTCACACAATCCGCCGACGGTCGCTGGCGCGCCGAACGGTCTGTACGTACCGCACACCTGGCGGGGTTGATCGGGCGCTCCGCGTTTGCACTCGTTCCGCCACACGCGGAAGACGGTGCCGTAGCCGAAGTGGTTGTCCTCCCACGCTGATCGGGTCAGTCGTTTGGGCGCCTACGCCGGTTGACCCCGACCACGCCGACCACTATCGCAAGCACCAGCGAATACACGCCCCACAGCACCAAAAACGGCAGCAACCAGCCGGCATCAACGGTCTGACCGCGCGGTCCGACGCAGTACAGCGTGAAATTGGTGGACGTACCGTCGCCGTCGGAAAAGGTATCCGAGACGACCATCGCGCTCGATGTGGGAGCTTCACAGAAAATCGGCGCCAAATGAGCGACCTGTCCTGGCCAGATCACCGAAGACAGTAGTGCGGCAAAGATTCCCACGACCACGATCACCACTACGGAGATCAGCAACGGAGCGATACGGCGGCTCACAGCGGGTGCACCAGGAAGGGAGTTCCGTCAGGCTCGAAGACCACCAGCGCCCGCGAGCGTGGAGATTCCACCATCACGGATGCGCGAATCGCCTCGGTGCGACTGACCGAGATCCCGGTGACTTCGCCGTCGTCGACACCGCTGTTCTCCAGCGCGTCGTCGACCAACTTCTCGAGGTTCGTCAATGCCGGCACTTGATCCAGCGTGAACGATCGTGCATCGAGATCGTCGGTGACACTGACTTGCACGGGGCTCGGCTCGCCGAGAATGACTCCGTCGAAAGAGAATCTGTCGAGCTGGGTCGGCTTCCCGGGGTCTCGAACGGTGACTCCGAGCGTCTCGATCGGGCTGATGTCGATGCTGGTCACCGATACCGCGTCGACGCCGTATCTATGTGCGAGGCTGTCGAACCCGCCTCGCACCAACTCCGACGTCATCCCACCGCCACGTTCGCGCATCTGATTGTCGAAATCCATCCGATCAACGGCACCGATACATCCGCTCAGACTCGTGGCCGCCAAAGCGATGGCTACCGTCCACAGCGCCGACCGCACCTGCGAGGACGCGAATTTCATGAGCGGAGCGTACCGCGAGTGTCCGGTTCCATCCCGGTGGACTGCGCGTCGGACGAATTCCTGTCGGCGACTCGTGGGATCATCGCGCCATGAATCGTGTCGACGAAGGATTCGAACCGCCGGACGCATTGGTCGAGTGGTGCCGCTCCCGCACCTTTCCACTGCACGTCCTCGACGACGAAGCCACCGTCGACCTGGATTGGTGGAACGCACACCTGAAGGACGCCGGCCACACCATCAGCCTGCGCGGGCGTGATCTCGACGGCAAAGTGATCACCGAAGGTCGAGCCATCGTTCAACGCAACGACCTTCGCCCGTCGAGCGATCTCGTTGTCGCCAAGCACGACGGCCTCGGACTACTGTTTCTCTGCGCGGCCTGGCAGGGCTCGCACGAGAGCCGACGGTTCACACGGCGGTTCCCCAACGTCTTCAATCCCCATCACCGCGAGGACGAGGATCCGCTGACCCAGATCACAGCCATTCTCGATCACTGCTCGAAAAACAAGTCGATGCCCGTTGTGCGGCGCGACACCTGGTCCGGGTGGCCACTCACCCCCGGTGTCGGGGTATCGCTGATGGCCGCTTTCATGTGGGCAGTGGGCGTACAGGACGAAGGCCGACGCGCTCAGATGATCGACCAGTACGGAGTCTCGACGCTCATCCACGAGGGCTGGCTCGAGGATCCTTCCGTCACCGGCTTCACGACGCGTCGCTACCGCCGGTACTGCGAACTTCTCGACAGCTGGGCCTATGCCGCCGGCACCCAACCCGAGATCGTCGAGATGTGGTTGGTGAAAAGGTGGAGTGCGCGGTTGGCCCAAGCACGCAACGACGTGAGCGCCCCCACCCTGTTCTAACTCTCAGAACGGCTGCATCTCAGAACGGCCAGGCAGGGAGAGTCGGCAGCCCCACCCTCGTCGGCCTCCCGACCAACCAGGCCAAGGTCTCCGCGTCGGACAGTGACGGCACTCGTACACCCGGGACCGCCGTCTCGAGTGCGCCCAACTGACTGGCGAGAGTGAATTCCACGAACTCGGCAGGCCAGTCGTGGCAGGTGTAACCGATGTCGAGGTCCATCAGGTGAATCTCGATCTCGTTCCAGCGCAGGATCGGTAGATCGAATGCCGTCACAGGTTTGCGCCACGGCACCGGTGTGTCCAGTCGATCTGTCGGGATCTCGCACAACGCGTCGACCAGCCTCGTTCCCGAGAAGCGGTAGTCGAGGGCCAACAATTCAGCCGGGCGATCTGCGCCCTCTTCGATTGCAGCATTGCGCGCATCCGGCCCCCCTGGATACATCTCCCCCGATTCGCCGCCCTGCACGCCGGCAACAAATCTGCCCAGCGCGTCGGCGTTGCGCGACATGTGCGTGACCACGTGCCCCCGACTCCACCCGGGTAGCCCGGACGGCTCACGCGCCTGCTCTTCGGTCAGTGCACCGATGAGAGCCTGTGCCTTGACGTCGGATTCACGAACTGCTGCGACCAGGTCGGCATACGTCGGCGTTACGGAGTGAGACGTCATGCAGCGATACTAGTTCCCTTCGCGCACTCTCATACCGATTCACGACAAGGTCCACCACTCCCGGATCGACGCCGAGCGGTTCGGTCACACCATCGGCTCCTGCAGCGTGCAACCTTTCGTGGAACAGCCCGTGCGCGAGGAGGTACGAGGCGACAAAAACTCGCTTCGCGCCGCGAACGCGTGCTGCTGCAACAACATCGGCTACCTTCGGCTCCCCGGTCGCGATGTACCCGATGTCGACACGAGTCCCCGCCGCTTCGGCAAGCATCAGCGCAGCACGCTCGACGTCTCGCAGCGCCCGCGCATCGGACGACCCGGCGGCAGCAAGCACTGTCGCGTCACCCGGATTCCACCCCGCTTCGGTCAAGCGCCGAAGCAACACGCGTGCAAGCGCCGGATCGGGTCCGAGTGCCGGCGTCACACTCACAGCCGAGTGCTCACTGATCGCCACTTCGCGTCGAACATCGGTGTGAACGTGGTAGCCGGACGCCAAGAAGGCCGGTACGAGAATCGCTCGCCCCGGAGTGTCCCGGAGGACTTCCGAAGGTGACGGACCGAGCACATCGACAAAGGCAACGCGCGTGCGTCCGACGCGCGTGCCGACGGCGTCGGCCAGTGCGGCAACCATTTCCACGCCACGTGCACTACGCGTGCCATGAGCTACCAGGACGAGGACATCGTCATCGCGTTGCATAGTCACCTGGATTCTGTACGTAGTCGCCGGGGTCGAGGGCAAGTCGATAGCCCCGCTTGACCACCGTCTGAACGGCTTTGGGCGCGCCGAGGCACGCGCGCAATCGGGCGACGGCGGTCTCGACGGCATGGGTGTCGCCGCCGCCGCCGGGAAGAGAAGCCAGCAGTTCGTCGCGGGAGACGACTCGACCGGGGCTGGCACCGAGAGTGCGGATCAACGACATCGCAGCCGGCGGCAATTGCTTCACTTCACCGTCCACGACTACGCAACCGCCGCGAATGCTGATTTCGTGTTCGCCGGCTTGAATCTTGTTGGCTCGCTGCGGGAGTTCGTCGACGATGTGTCTCGCGAGCGCGCCCAGACGTGCCCGCGCCGGGGCTGTGGTCGGTACATTCAAGGCTTCGAGCGGCGCCGAGGTGACCGGGCCGACGCACATTGCCGCCACCGGACCCCGCATCGCGTCGAGAATGTCTCCGAGATCCCCGGTCTTGTCGGCTCGCATCAACATCGAGGCTACGGCCGGTGCACTGGTGAAACTGACGGCGTCGATTCCGGCTGACGCTATGGCGTCGATCATCCGGTCGAGCAGCGTCG
>NZ_LVCT01000214.1:0-7782 GCF_001647205.1 Rhodococcus sp. EPR-134 | reverse complement strand
TGGTCGCACCATGCAGTTGAACGGCGATCCGCTTTCCCGAGATACCTTCTGCCAGAAGATGTTCGAGCACCTCGGCGGAAGACTCGGATGCCGGTGACCATTCCTCACGAAGGTCGGCCGCGCGGATTGCTCCCTTGGCCTTCGGTCCTCGCGCGAGTAGACGAGCCGAACCGAGCGCAGAACCGAGACTTTCGGCTTCGCCCCATCCGTCGGCGGCTTCCAGCCAGCCACGGAACCCGATGCCGGTGGTGGCGACGACCACCTCGGGAGGATCCGAGATGATCTGTTGTGTCACCCTTTCGAGCTCACGGTCGTCGGCCAACGGAATGATTCGAATCGCCGGAGCGTGAACGACATCCGCTCCCCGACGAGTCAGCAAGGTCGCGAACTCCTCGGCGCGGCGCGAAGCAGTGATACCTACCGTGAATCCAGCCAACGGCATGTCGTCACTCACGAGACTGCATCGGAGACAGTCGAGCGAACGCCCTGCATCTGCAAGCTGTGTACCTGAACGACTCCAGCCCACACGCGAACGCCGTACACCGGCAGCGCAACCGACGAGTCGTCCAGCGCCCGGCCGTCGACCAGCGAGAACGCCTGCTTGAGCAGTGGCGAGACCACGATCGGCTCACCGTCCCGGTCGCCGACGAGTCCGCGAGACATCACCGCGGCGCGGCCGTACGGATCGAAGTTGCTGACAGCCCGGAGTGTGCCGTCCTCGAGTAGGAACAGTGCCACCTGCTCGCCGCCGCGAAGAAGCACGGCAACTCCGCGTCCAGGGATCAGATGGCTCAGCGGGCAGGCCGACGTCCATTCGAGTCGATCCGAATCCAGCTTGGCGATCTGCGCATCGATGACACTCATCGAAGTCCTCCTGTCGATCCGGCGACAACGTCGCGCGGGTTCTTGTCTACGTTTCTACGGATCCCGTGTTTCCCACGGGTTACGCGACTATTACCGGCGCGTGGGGATGCTCGGCATGCCCATCAGGACCGGAACCTTGCGCACTCCGGTCTCGTCGAACACAACCGTCGGGTCGGCTTCTTCCGGTGCGTTGACGAACGAGACGAACCTCGACAATTTCTCCGGATCACCCAGCACACCGGCCCATTCGTCCTGGTAACCCTCGACGTGCTTGGCCATCAGTGCCTCGAGTTCTTCGCCGATACCCAGGCTGTCTTCACAAATCACGGCCTTGAGGTGATCAAGTCCGCCTTCGAGTGATTCGACCCACGGCGCCGTGCGCTGGAGGCGATCGGCAGTACGGATGTAGAACATGAGGTAGCGGTCGATGTACTTGACCAAGGTCGCGTCGTCGAGGCCTCCGGCAAGCAACTGAGCGTGTTTGGGCGACTGTCCTCCGTTACCGCCCACATACAGATTCCAACCGTTCTCCGTCGCGATGACGCCGACGTCCTTGCCTCGCGCTTCGGCACATTCACGGGCGCAACCCGAGACGCCGAACTTGATCTTGTGCGGCGAACGCAGACCGCGGTAGCGATTCTCGAGGTCGACGGCCATACCCACCGAATCCTGGACACCGTAGCGGCACCAACTCGAACCGACGCAACTCTTGACCGTCCGGAGGGACTTGCCGTACGCCTGACCCGATTCCATCCCGGCGTCGACGAGGCGCTTCCAGATCGCGGGCAACTGTTCGACGCGGGCACCGAACAGGTCGATGCGCTGACCGCCGGTCACCTTCGTGTACAAGCCGAAGTCTCGCGCCACTTCTCCGATGACGATGAGTTGCTCACCCGTGACCTCGCCGCCCGGCATCCGAGGTACCACGGAGTACGTACCGTTCTTCTGGATGTTCGCGAGGAAGTGATCGTTGGTGTCCTGCAACGACGCCTGCTGGCGGTGCAGGATGTGATCGGAGTCCGTCGATGCCAGAATCGAAGCGACTACGGGCTTGCAGATGTCGCAACCGGCGCCCTTGCCGTACTTGGCGATCAGCGCCGAGAAGGTTCTGGTCTGCGTCGACTGGACGATCTGGAACAACTCGGCCCGCGACTGCGCGAAATGTTCGCACAGTGCCTTCGACATCACGACGCCGGAATCGGCCAGCAGCTGCTTCACGGTGGGAAGGCAACCGCCACAAGTGGTTCCGGCGCTGGTGCACGCCTTCACCGAAGCGATGTCGCATGCGCCGGCTGCGATTGCACCGCAGATGGCTCCCTTCGTCACGGCGTTGCACGAGCACACCTCGGCGTCGTCGGGCAGCGAGCCTGCACCCGGCTTCTCCCCCGCAGGCGAGATCAATGTCGCCGGGTCACCGGGTAGTTCGCGACCGACCAGCGGGCGCAGCGACGCGTAGGCCGATGCGTCACCGACAAGAATGCCGCCGAGCAGGATCTTCGCGTCGTCGGAGACCACGAGCTTTGCGTACGTCCCCTTGGACGCGTCGCTGAGGACGACTTCGAGGGCGCCCGGTGAGGTCGCCATCGCGTCACCGAAACTGGCGACGTCGACGCCCATGAGCTTGAGCTTGGTGGACATGTCCGCGCCCGGGAAATCCGCGGCGCCGCCGAGCAGACGATCGGCCACGATCTCGGCCGTCGTGTAACCGGGAGCGACCAGACCGTAGCAACGGCCTTCCACCGCAGCACATTCGCCGACTGCGTAGACGTTCTCGTCCGAAGTCACGCAGCCGAGGTCGGTCAGGATGCCACCGCGCTCCCCCACTGCGATCCCGGCGTCGCGGGCCAGCTGATCACGCGGACGTACTCCGGCGGAGAAGACGAGCAGCGCGGCGTCGATGGTGGAGCCGTCGGAGAGTTCGACCACGATTCCGTTGTCGGCCTGCGAAATTCCCGCCGTCCCGACACCGGTGTGGACAGTGAGCCCGAGTTCGGTGACGAGGCGAGCGAGCAGTGCGCCGCCACCCTCGTCGACCTGCATCGGCATCAATCGCGCATTGTGCTCGACGACGTGTGCCGTCATCCCCATGAGCGAGAGAGCATTTGCGGCCTCGAGTCCAAGCAAACCTCCGCCCACCACGACGCCGACAGCGCCAGGACCAGCCTTCTCGGCGGCGGCCCGGATACCGTCGAGGTCGTCGAGGGTGCGGTAGACAAAACATCCGTCGCCGTCGTGCCCCGGTACGGGAGGCACGAACGGATACGAACCGGTCGCCATCACCAGCGCGTCGTAGGAGATCGTCTCGCCGGTTGTCGTCGTGACCGTGCGTGCATCTTTGTCGATCGCGAGCGCGCCCTCCCCCACACGGAGGTCGACCAGGCTGTCGCCGACGTAATCGTTGCCGGCCAGTGCCAGTTCCTTGGGGTCCCACGCTCCGACGTACGAGGACAGCCCGACTCGGTCGTACGCTGCGTACTGCTCGTCGCAGAGTACGGTCACCGACCAGTTGTTCGCTTCGTCGCGCGAACGCAGTGCCTCGACGAATCGGTGTCCGACCATTCCGTGTCCGATGACAACAACCGACTTGCTCATGACGCCTACTTCCTGAGGTACGAGATAGTTCTGAGATTCCGCCGACCGCTCACGCCGTGACTGCGACCTTCGCCTCGTCGACGTCTGTGGTCAGCGTCGACGGCTTGCGCAGGAAGACGAACCAGGTGACTGCGATGCAGGCGATGTAGAAGGCCAGGAACACCCAGAAGGCCATGGTCGCCGACTTCGCGGGGCTGCTGTACGACGCGCGCAGCACCAGGTTGATGCCGACGCCGCCCAAACCGCCTACCGCACCGGCAAATCCGATGAGAGCGCCGGAGATACTGCGCGACCACGTCGCCTTCTCGCTTCGATCCATGTGGTCGAAGCTCTGAGCCTTCGCCTCGAAGATCGCCGGGATCATCTTGTAAACGGATCCGTTTCCGATGCCGGAGAGCAGGAACAGAGCGATGAATCCGAGAACGAATGTCACCATGATCCCGGCGCTGGCGACGCCCGCGGTGTTGTCGTCCATCGTTCCGGCCGTCACGAGAATCGATGCAGCGAATGCCATGGCGACAAACGTCCACATGGTGATCTTGCCGCCGCCGATCCGGTCGGCCAGCTTGCCGCCGAGGGGGCGAGCGATCGAACCGAGGAGAGGACCGATGAAGGCGATCTGGGCTGCATGCAGCGCGGCCGCGGCCGGAGTGGCACCGCCGGCGAGGAAGTTGATCTGCAGAACCTGACCGAAGGCGAAGCTGAATCCGATGAAGGAACCGAACGTGCCGATGTACAGGAAGCTGATCACCCACGACTCGGAGAACTTGAGTGCCTTGGCCATCGAGCGCAGGTCCGACTTCTGGTTGCCCAGGTTGTCCATGAACAGCGCGGCACCGACGGCAGCGGCCGCAATGAACACGAGATAGACAGCGCACACGATCCACGGAGCACGGTTACCGACGGTGGCGATCACCAGCAGACCGATCAGCTGGATCATCGGTACACCGATGTTGCCGCCGCCGGCATTGAGACCGAGCGCCCACCCCTTGAGGCGTTGCGGGTAGAAGGCATTGATGTTGGTCATCGACGACGCGAAGTTGCCGCCGCCGATACCTGCAGTGGCCGCTACCAACATGAACGTGGTGTACGACGCACCCGGATTCATCATCAGGTAGAGCGTGAGAAGTGTTGGTACGAAGAGGAACAGCGCACTCATGACGGTCCAGTTACGACCGCCGAACCGTGCGGTGGCAACCGTGTATGGAATGCGGAGGACCGACCCGACAAGTGTGGGCACTGCGACGAGGAAGAACTTTCCGGCCGCGTCGATGCCGTAGATATCCGTCGGCATGAACAACACCATCACGGACCAGATCGACCAGATCGAGAAGCCGACGTGTTCGGCTACCACTGACCAGATCAGGTTCCGCTTCGCGATGTCCTTGCCGCCGGATTCCCAGGCGTCGACGTCCTCTGCATCCCAATGCTCGATGTAATGACTCACCAGGGCCTCCTGAATATGTTGGAGACCCAAAGGTAGAAAACGGTTATTGCGCCGGTGCTGCGTGCGATGACCGCGAAGTCAATTGATCCTCACCCGGTAACAAGACCGGGTGTGAGCTAGTTTTTCGCAGGTGCGTGCCAGGAATCCTCGAGCATCCGAGGCTTGCATGCCTGGTAGGCGCCCAGGAGCACCACGATCACAGCGACGACGAGCAGGCCGAACGGCGCAGCGTATCCACCGGACACGTCGTGGAAAACGCCGAACAGGAGCGGACCGAGGCAGGCAACGGAGTAGCCGATGCCCTGGGTGAAGCCGGACAGTGCCGAGGAACCGATGTGCGAACGAGTACGCAGGTTGATCAGCGTGAGCGACATCGGGAACGTGCTCGGACCGAGGCCCAGGACGACAACCCACACGACCGGCGCCGCCATCGGGGCAAAGTACAACCCGCCCATGCCGACCAGGTAGCAGACGGCACACGCGATCACGACAGGGAAGGGATTGGCCATGCGGGCGCACAGCGTCGGTGCACCGAAAGCTGCGACGAGCCCGATCACCGAGAACATTCCGACCATCGTTCCGCCGAAGGCATCACTGGCTCCGGCGTCACGAAGGATCGAGGGAATCCACGTGAACATCGAATACGTGATCAGTGAGGTCATGCCGAACATGCCGGCCATCCCCCAGGCCACGGGAGAACGCCAGACCTGACCGCGTGGCTGTTCTGCCACTGCCGCAACCGAATCCGATGCATTCTCGACGGACCCGGCTTCGTTCGCGCGAGCCTTGCGCGAGCGAGCGAGGGTGATCAACCACGGCACTGCTGCGGCGAAGCCGAAGGCGGACCACCAGCCGATCGAGAACCGCCACCCGAAGGCGTCGGCAACCGGGACTGCGACGAACGCCGGAACGATGGTGCCGATCTGCACGGCCACGATGTAGACCGAACTCATGGTGGCGAGGCGATCCGAGAAGTACCGCTTGACCAACGGCGGGATCACGACATTGCCGATTCCCATGCCTGCCAGCGCCAGAGCCGAGAGGGCCAGCAACGACCATGTCTGAGACATCATGGCGCGCAACAGCATTCCGACGCCGGCCATGAGCATCGCGACGAGGGCCGTCCGCTCGAGCCCGATACGTTTCGCGATGGCGGGAGTGACGAGACCGAAGATGGCGAACATTGCGGTCGGAACCATGCCGAAGACACCGACGATCGAGGCGGAGAAGCCGATCTCGTCGCGAATCTCGGCCGCCAAGGGCGAGAACGAGGTCACCGCAAGTCGAAGTACGAGCGCAGACATCGCAATCGCAGCGAAGACGAGCACACGGCCTTGTATCAACGAGCGGGTTTCGGTTCTCTCCAGTTGAGCAGTCACCGGCAAATCATAGGATGACCGGACGAACTCGCACAAGCGCGGTAATCTAACGTCACATTCACACCACTTACCCGGACCCGAGGAAACAACCACGTGCAACCCGTTCGACGCGCAAGTCTCATCTCGCAGGTCACCGAACAACTCCGCAACGAGATCCGGAGCGGAACCTGGCCGATCGGTTCCAAAATCCCCACCGAACCGGAACTGTCGGAGCTGACCGGGACCGGTCGCAATACCGTGCGCGAGGCGGTCCAGGCGCTCGTTCACGCCGGAATGCTGGAACGTCGTCAGGGATCGGGCACCTACGTCGTTGCTGTCTCCGACCTCGGTGGCACTCTCGGCAACTACTTTGCCGGTGCCCACCAGCGGGATGTACTCGAACTTCGGCGCGCACTCGACATCACTGCAGCCACGCTCGCCGCCGCACGGCGAACCGAAGACGACATCGCCGAACTGACGCGGCTACTCGAGCTTCGCACCGCGTCATGGGAGGGTCAGGACGTCGACGCTGCCACCACCGCGGACGTCGCCCTGCACCGAGCAATCGTCGCGGCCAGCCACAACGAGGTCTACCTGGAGTTCTACGACTCCCTGCTCCCGGTCATCGAGACCACGATCCAACAGCACATCGATGCAACCGGCGAAGGATTCCACTCGCAGCACGCGAACCTCGTCAACGCTGTCGTCGACGGGAACACCGTGGCCGCCTCGAACGCCGCACGCGAGCTGTTCGAGGGCCTGGTCTCGGACTTCGGTACCGGCGCCCCGATCTAGAGCAGCAAGCGCACGATGTCGGACGTACGGGCCAACCCCGGGAACGCGTCCGCCGTCGAGCGAGGATGCAGAACATGAACCGCCAAGCGGAACATCACCGCGCGTAGAAGCATCTGCGGCCACTCGGGGAGATCTTCCCACCGGCCGACCAGTGCCTCGTCGGCACCGCCCCACGAGATCGCGTCGACCACAGCGACGGCGGCGGCCCACGCAGCCGGCCGCCAATACGGCGTGATGTCGGTGATTCCGGGCGCCATACTGCCCGAGAACAGCACTGTCCCGAACAGATCGCCGTGCACGAGCTGGTCCGGGCTCTGCACCGGCTTACGCAAAGTAGCGAGCCCGGCGATCAGTTCCAGACTCTTGCGACCGTCAGGAGTGGGCGTCTCGAGTTGCTCGACGCCCTTCGCGATCCTCAGCGGAACCGTTTCCCATGCCGCGCGATCAGCGGCGACGAATACGTCGACCTCGGCCCACGGCGGCACGGGCGGTTGCGCAAGGAAGCGCGGGCGCTCGAGCGAGGCCGTCGCCGCATGCAGTCGGCAGGACATCGAGACCACTTCGTCGTGACGTGGTTCCGGCGATCCGACGATGAAGGTGTCGGCACGCCAGCCCGAGACGACGTAACGACCGTCGGTCGAACGCACCGGTCGAGCCAGCCGAACGCCGTCGACTTCGAGGTTCTCTCGCACCTTCGCCGACCACGCTGCGCGGGCATGATCCGCG
>NZ_LVCT01000213.1:0-3834 GCF_001647205.1 Rhodococcus sp. EPR-134 | reverse complement strand
CACACGTGCTGGGGAGGTTGGCCTGTGCTCACACCCCAACGCTACCGGTGCGCGGCGCCGCCTCCCGCGAGGCGCGCCTAGTAGACCGGCAGACTCGCATCCACCTGGTTCGCCCAGGCGATCGCGCCGCCTTGAACGTGGACCGCGTCGGAGAAACCGGCGTTCTTGAGAAATGCCAATGCCTCGGCGGAACGAATGCCGGTTTTGCAGTACAGCACTATCTGCTTGTTCTGCGGCAACGTCGCCAGAGCTTCACCGGACAGGATGCGGTCCTTCGGGATCAGCACGGCCCCCGGCAGATGCATGATGTCCCATTCAACCGGTTCTCGTACGTCGACCAGCTCGATCGACCGTCCCTCGCCGATCATGGCCTCCAGTTCGGGCGCCGTGATCGTCGAACCGACAGCAGCGGCACTCGCCTCTTCGGACACGACACCGCAGAACGCGTCGTAGTCGATCAAGGCGGTGACCGGCACGCGGGTCGGATCACGCTGAAGGCGGATCGTCCGGAACGTCATCGCAAGTGCGTCGTAGATCATCAGGCGTCCGAGAAGCGGTTCGCCGATCCCCGTGATGAGCTTGACCGCCTCGGTCGCCATGATCGAACCGACGGTCGCGGGCAGGACTCCGAGCACACCACCCTCGGCGCACGAGGGGACCATGCCTGGCGGCGGCGCCTCCGGGTAAAGATCGCGATAGTTCAGTCCCGCGCCGTCCGGGGCGTCTTCCCAGAAGACCGAGACCTGCCCTTCGAAGCGGTAGATCGAGCCCCACACGTACGGCTTTCCCGCGATGACGGCAGCATCGTTGACGAGGTACCGCGTCGCGAAGTTGTCCGTACCGTCCAGGATCAGGTCGTACTCGGAGAACAGTTCGACCGCGTTGGAGTTGTCCAGGCGGAACTCGTGCAACCGGACGTCGACGTGCTCGTTGATTTCGAGAATCGACTCCTTCGCGCTGAGCGCCTTCGGGCGTCCGACGTCGGAGCGTCCGTGAATCACCTGACGCTGCAGGTTCGACATGTCGACCTCGTCGAACTCGACGATCCCGATGGTGCCCACTCCTGCGGCCGCGAGGTAGAGCAGTGCCGGTGAACCCAATCCACCGGCGCCGATGAACAGGACTCGTGCATTCTTGAGCCGCTTCTGACCGGTCATGCCTACATTCGGGATGATCAGGTGCCGGCTGTATCGGGCAACTTCCTCCCGGCTCAACTCGGCTGCCGGCTCCACCAGTGGTGGCAATACGACGGGTGTTGCAGACACCGCGAAACACTCCTAGTTCAAGACGAGATCAGGGATTCTCGATCCGGTCACGCTCGGGGGTACGGCCACGGATTGAAGCGGCACGTGAGTCCGTTCATCGGAACGACGCCCTCGGGATCAAGCCTAGCGATGTCGTTGTTCGCGGTTCCGAAGGTCTGCTGCATCATGATCGGTGCGAGTCCGCCTTCGGTCTCGCACGGCTGATGAGCGGCGTATCCGATGGCATGGCCGACCTCGTGATTGATCTGATACTGCCGATACGAGCCGATGTCGCCCTGGAACGAAATGGCGCCTCGCACCCATCGCGGTTCGTTGAGCAGGACTCGGTCCATGCTCGGGTTGTAGCAGGATCCTTCGAGTTCGATTTCGTATCCACAGCCTTCGCGGATCGTCATCTGTGAGGTCAAGGAGATCCGGAAGTCCGGCTCGCCGGCGTCGACGCGCCGGAACGCGACCTTGGGATCGTTGGTCCAACTCTTCGGATTGGCCAGTGTCTGGTCGACCATGCGTCCGTACGATTCGTCTCCGCCGAAGCCGGTCGTGTCGACGCCGTCCTCGATCTCGACCGTGTACGTGAACTCGCGTTCGGTTCCCTGTCCGACCTTGCCCGTCGTACCTGGTACGACGTGCCACGTTCCACCCCCCGCGACGGTGAACGGACCACCGTCGGGAAGGGCACCGGACGGTATCGACGAGGCAAAAGTTCCGTCTCCGGCCGGTGGGGCACCGATGACATCGGTTCCGTCGGTGCTGTGCGCGAGGTCGGCGGTGGCCGACGTCTTGCTCGCGGAGTCTGTGGCGTCCGGCCGCACCGCATCGACGATCACAAGAATGGTGAGCACCACGAGAACCGGAATCGCGTAGGCCCGCCAACCGTAGGTCGAGACGAAGCGCCCGAGCTTGCTCTGCTTTCGCGCTGCCCGGTCCGGTCGCGGATTACGCGGGGTTCGGCCCACTTCTCGTTTGGTCGGATCCCATTGGGCGCGCAAAGGCTGATGGGAGGAAATGCCTCGATAGTCGCGTTCGCCGTAGGCACGATCATCCGGCACCTCCGGCCGACGTTCGTCGCGAGGCGCTCCAGTTCCGCTACGCATTCGACGTTCCTCACGTTCAGGGTTCTGCGTAGTTCGTCCACGCATGCGCGGTCCCCCTGGGTCAGTCACGTCGTCCAGAATCTCACACACGGCAAGTCGCTCGCCCGGGCTGACCGAAACTTGCTGGTCCTGGCGTGTCATGGCAGCCCGTCCTGTAACGAGAAAGACCGCTGGTCTCGCTCACCGAGGCACGCGCGACTCGCCCGGGCGACACACGGTATCGTTCATTCGGCTACGACCGGTGTGACGGAGGATACTGGCGGGTACGCACACGCGACTCGCGGATCCGCGCGCCGACCGAATTACTTTTGCTCAGATTGGAAGCGACATGACAGAACTCGCGGATCGGACTGACTCCGATCGCGGTACAACGGCTGGCAAGCCTGCCGGAACACGTCGCAGCACCCGCCTCCCGCGCGATGCGCGCCGCCTCCAGCTCCTCGCAGCTGCAAGTGAGGTATTCGTTGCGAACGGGTACCACTCGGCCGGCATGGACGAGATCGCCGAATGTGCCGGTGTCAGCAAGCCAGTTCTGTACCAACATTTCCCAGGCAAACTCGAACTGTACGTCGCAGTCCTGCAGAGTTACGTCGACAGCCTCATCTCGGGTGTACGCCAGGCCCTGCGATCGACGACGGACAACAAACAGCGTGTCCGCGCCGCGGTCCAGGCGTTCTTCGACTTCGTCGACAACGACTCCCAGGGCTTCCGCCTGGTGTTCGAGTCCGACATCATGGGCGAACCTCAGGTCCAGACACGCGTCGAACAAGCCACCGAAGCCTGCGTCGACGCCGTGTTCGACCTGGTGAGTCAGGATTCCGGACTCGATCCGTACCGCGCGCGCATCCTTGCGGTCGGTCTTGTCGGTGCCAGCCAGTTCACTGCGCGGTACTGGCTCGAAGCCGCGCGGCCGATCCCGAAGGAAGAAGCCGTGGAAATCACCGTGACCCTCGCGTGGGGCGGTCTCTCACACGTGCCGCTGCAAGCCGAAACGAAGTAACCGGAACCCGAACGAGAATGGGCGGGCAGTCTCACGACTGCCCGCCCATTCTGCTGTTACAGCTACGCGTCAGACGGTAGGCGCGAATCCGACCTTGCGGATATCGGACGGACCGATCTCCACGTACGCCACACGAGCGGCCTGCACCAGGAACTTGCGGCCCTTGTCGTCGACGAGAGCCAGAACCGGCTCGCGGCCACCGAGGACAGCCGCGACCAGTGTCTCGACCTCGTCAGGGGTCTGTTCGCTGTTGACGATGAGCTCACGCGGGCTGTCGATTACACCGATCTTGACCTCCACGGTCAACCTCCGAACTGTTCGTGAATTACATCCGTTGTCGACGCAAGGCTAATGCAGCAACGACCGCCCACGCTCCTCTGCACGCTGTGCCCAGAGCGAACAGGCACCTAGACGAGTCCGAGAATCGCCATCCGCTCGGCATGCTTTGCCTGCATGCCGTCGAACAACGCGACAA
>NZ_LVCT01000212.1:0-2915 GCF_001647205.1 Rhodococcus sp. EPR-134 | reverse complement strand
GGCGACCACATCGTCTCCAGCCCGTACCTGTACGGCGGCACGTACAACCTCCTGCATTACACCCTTCGTAAGCTGGGCATCGAAGTCACGTTCGTCGAGGATCCCGACAATCTCGAGCAGTGGCGCGAAGCCATTCGCCCGAACACGAAGGCGTTCTACGGCGAAACGATCGCCAATCCGAAGAACCACATCCTCGACCTACCCGGTATCTCGTCACTGGCCCACGAGAACGGTCTTCCGTTGATCGTGGACAACACAGTCGCGACGCCGTACCTGCTTCGCCCACTCGAACACGGCGCCGACATCGTCGTTCACTCCGCCACCAAATACCTTGGTGGACACGGCACCGCGATCGCCGGCGTCATTGTCGACGGTGGCACTTTCGACTGGACGCAGGGTCGCCACACGAACTTCACGACGCCTGATCCCAGCTACCACGGCGTCACCTTCGCGGACCTCGGCGCGCCGGCGTTCGCACTCAAGGCCCGCGTCCAACTGCTGCGCGATCTCGGTTCCGCCGTGGCGCCGTTCAACGCGTTCCTCATCGCGCAGGGTATCGAAACCTTGAGCCTGCGCATCGAGCGCCACGTATCCAATGCACAGAAGGTCGCCGAATTCCTCGACGGTCACGTCGAGGTGGCCTCCGTTTCCTACGCGGGACTTCCCTCCTCGCCATGGTTCGAACGTGGAAAGCAGCTGACGCCCAAGGGAACCGGCGCCATCGTCACCTTCGAGCTGCCCGGCGGTATCGATGCGGGCAAGACGTTCGTCAACGCCCTGACGCTGCACAGCCACGTCGCCAACATCGGTGACGTTCGCTCACTCGTCATCCACCCCGCGTCGACGACACACTCGCAGCTCACCCCCGAAGAGCAGCTCGCCTCCGGTGTCACACCCGGGCTCGTCCGCCTCGCGGTCGGCATCGAAGGAATCGACGACATCCTCGCCGATCTCACCGTCGGCCTGGCAGCGGTGGCAAACTCGTGACCGTGAACGAATTGGAGCCCAGGATCGACCTCCTGCCCCCACCCGACGGCCAGGTGGGGTTCGTCGACATCGGTGCCTTGGAACTCGAGAGCGGCGCGGTGCTCCCATCGGTTTCGCTCGCCGTTCAGCGGTGGGGTGAGCTTTCCCCGAACCGCGACAACGTCGTACTCGTCGAGCACGCACTGACCGGAGACTCACACGTCACCGGACCGATCTCCGCGAATCAGCCCTCCCCCGGCTGGTGGAACGGGATGGTCGGCCCCGGCGAACCGATCGACACCGGCGAATGGTGCGTCATCGCAACCAATGTCCTCGGTGGTTGTCGCGGCACGACCGGTCCCAGTTCGCCGGCCGACGACGGCAAGCCGTGGGGCAGCAGGTTCCCGGAGATCTCCATCCGGGATCAGATCGCGGCGGAGAAGAAGCTCGTCGATCTCCTCGGGATCGACCAGTTGGCCTCGGTAGTCGGCGGATCCATGGGGGGCATGCGCACCCTCGAATGGGCAGTTACCTACCCGGACGGCATTCGCTCCGCGTTGGTTCTCGCAACCGGTTCACGGGCCACTGCAGATCAGATCGGCACCCAGACGACGCAGATCGCTGCCATCGTCTCCGATCCGGATTGGCAGGGCGGTGACTACCACGGAACGGGGCGGGCACCTCGCACCGGACTCGGCATCGCCCGTCGCATCGCGCACCTGACGTACCGCACCGAGTCCGAACTGGACGCGCGCTTCGAGAACTCCGCTCAGAACGACGAAAATCCTTGGAACGGTGGACGATACGCCGTACAGAGTTACCTGGAACATCAGGCAGACAAGCTGGTCGACCGCTTCGACCCGAGCACGTACGTCCTCCTGACCGAGGCCATGAACCGGCACGACATCGGTCGTGGACGCGGCGGTGTTGCGGCGGCGTTGGCATCGATCACGGCACCGGTCGTGGTGGGCGGCGTCGACTCGGATCGGCTGTATCCCCTTCGCTTGCAGGAGGAGATCGCCGACGGAATTTCCACGTGCAGCGGCCTCGAGATTCTCAAGTCCAAGGACGGCCACGACGGCTTCCTGACGGAGGCGGACGCCGTCGCCGGACTGCTTCGCCGAACGATGGAGTTCGCGCGTACGGCTCGCTGATTCGGCACAGAGCCACGTTTTCAGGATTCGTCAATGTCGGGAAAACCACAGCTGATCTGCGGGTTTTCCCGACATTCTCATTGGCGAACGTGAGCCGGCGCGGCTAGCATCGGCGAACGTGAATCAGCCATGCTCGACGCGCCTGCAGGCTACGTACATTCCCGAGCACATGTCCTTCGCGTTCTGGGGTGACGCAGACCCGGCAGCGCGGCTGTCGGCACTGGGGATGCCGACCGGGTCGCCGGGCGTGTGCAGGCTTGCGATCCCGGTCGACGAGTCGATCACAGCAACCGACGTCGGAGCGCAACTGCTCGACCTCACCACCGCGATCGACGCGTTCCACAACCTCGATGCTGGTCGCGGCGACCTCGGATCGTCGCTGCTCGCGTGGAAGCGCGTCATCGACACCGGCGCACATGACATTCCGACCGCAGCGCATGCCGCTATCGAGCGCGACGACACGAAGATCCGAAGCGCCGAGTCCACGGTGCGGTTGTTCACGGATGCGCGTACAGCCGTGGACAGCCTTCGCCGAGCAAAGATTCAGGCGACTCTTCGCCCGTATCAAATGCAGGGAGTTGCCTGGCTGACGGCTCTGTCGGGTTCGGGTGGTGGGATCTTGGCCGACGAGATGGGTTTGGGTAAGACACTGCAAGCGATTTCGATGATCGCGATCCGCGCCGGCGACGGTCCGCATCTGGTTGTGTGTCCCACCTCGGTGATAGGAAACTGGCGCCGCGAGATCGAGCGATTCGCTCCGCATCTGCCACTGCACGTTCATCACGGGGCCGCCCG
>NZ_LVCT01000211.1:0-4764 GCF_001647205.1 Rhodococcus sp. EPR-134 | reverse complement strand
AAGACGGCGTCCCCACAGCATCAACCGGTCCTTGGCGCGAGTACTGGCCTCCACTGCTGCCTTCACCTCGAGCACCACGAACTCCGAGTGGCCCGTCTGGGACAGCACGTCCTCGACGATTTCCGCGACATCCGCCGGGAGGGAGTGCCCGATCTCGCGATAGAAGTCGGCAGCGATTCCGTCGCCGACGTACGCCTTCACGAGCGATTCCAGCCACGTCGACGGTGTCGTCGACGCGTGGTAGTTGTCGAGAGCTCGAACGAACGGGTCCATGACGGCGAAGATCTCGTGGCCACGTTCCGTCAACGCCGTTTCCAGAGTCTCGAAGTGGTCCATCTCGGCGGCGGCCATGCTGGCGAACGCCACCTTGCCTCGCAGGTCCGGTGCCATTTGTGCGTCCTCCGCCAAGCGGTAGAACGCCGAAATCTCGCCATACGCGAGAACGGCAAACAAATCGATCACGCCGGGGTGATCGGAAGCGACTCGGCCTCCGGTTCCAGCGTCCGTCGAAGCATCAAGATCGTGTGCGCCCATGACTACGAACTGTAGTGCTTCGACGGCCGACGCGACCGGCAAGGACCGCATGTCCGATTCGGTGATCTTCGACATGTCATCGCGAGGGACGGACAACGTGCAGCTACAATGGTCTTGGGAGTTCGCCAGTTCCCCCGGGCCAATTGGTTAGCCGGGACGGCTGTATTCACACGAACCCCACCGATAATGTGCGCGCACCTGCATCGACGGTTGTCGCCCGCTTCGCCGAGATCTCCGGACGGTTCGAATTCGTCCGAGTGGAATTCAGTGCTGAGGCGTAGGCATGACCGAAGAAAAAGAGGGCATCGACATCGGCCGACTTACGGCCTGGCCCCTTACCTTGTGCGTGCGTACCGCCACGAGGAAAGGCTAGTCCCCTGAGCAAGATCACTGTCGACCACGAAGACGAAGCAACCGAGAACACCGTTTCCGTCCAGCTCGACGACACCCATGTACCCCCGAGCTTCGCCGAACTCGGTGTCCGCGACGAAATCGTCCGCGCACTGAACGAGATCGGCATCGAGCGCACCTTCGCCATCCAGGAACTCACCCTTCCGTTGGCTCTCGCCGGTGACGACCTCATCGGTCAGGCCCGCACCGGAATGGGCAAGACCTTCGGTTTCGGCGTCCCGCTCCTGCATCGCATCGTCACCGCCGAGAACGGCACAGCTGTTCTCGACGGCACGCCCCGCGCTCTGATCATCGTTCCCACCCGCGAGCTGTGCATCCAGGTCGCCCGCGACCTCGAGAACGCCAGCAAGTACCTCCGGGTCGGCGACCGCGGTCTCCAGGTTCTGCCCATCTACGGCGGCCGTCCGTACGAGGCGCAGATCTCGGCACTCCAGAAGGGCGTCGACGTTGTCGTCGGCACCCCGGGTCGCCTGCTCGACCTCGCCAACCAGTCGCACCTGATCCTGGGCAAGGTGGGCGTTCTCGTCCTCGACGAGGCCGACGAAATGCTCGACCTGGGATTCCTCCCCGACATCGAACGCCTCATGGGCATGGTCCCCGACAAGCGTCAGACGATGCTCTTCTCCGCGACGATGCCCGGCCCGATCATCACCCTGGCTCGCACCTTCCTGACGCAGCCGACGCACATCCGCGCCGAAGAGGCCGAATCCTCCGCGGTGCACGATCGCACCAGCCAGCACATCTACCGTGCACACGCGCTCGACAAGGCCGAGATGGTCGCCCGCGTCCTGCAGGCCGAAGGCCGCGGCGCGACGATGATCTTCACCCGCACCAAGCGCACAGCCCAGAAGGTGGCCGACGATCTCGCGGAACGCGGCTTCTCCGTCGGTGCCGTCCACGGTGACCTCGGCCAGATCGCCCGTGAAAAGGCGCTGAAGGGCTTCCGTAACGGCAAGGTCGACGTTCTGGTCGCCACCGACGTCGCTGCCCGCGGTATCGACATCGACGACGTCACCCACGTCATCAACTACCAGTGCCCCGAGGACGAGAAGACCTACGTCCACCGCATCGGTCGTACCGGCCGCGCCGGACGCACCGGCATCGCCGTCACGCTGGTCGACTGGGACGACATCCCTCGCTGGCAGCTCATCGACAAGGCACTGAGCCTCGGAATCCCCGACCCGGTCGAGACCTACTCCAGCTCGCCGCACCTCTACGAAGAGTTGTCCATTCCGGCCGATGCCAAGGGCACTGTTCGCAAGGCCAAGGCCGCCCCGGAGAAGGCAGCAACGGACAAAGCAGCAACGGACAAAGCAGACGCGCCGAAGTCGACCGACTCGGACGGCAACGAAGAGAAGGCCGCTCCCCGCCGCAACCGGACCCGTCGCCGCACCCGCGCCGGCGCTTCGACCGACGCCGCGACGTCCACCACCGCCGGCGCCACCACAGCTCCCCCTTCGGCACCCGCGGCAACCGCTGCCGAGAACTCGGACGAAGACGGAGCGGCCAAGCCGCGTCGCCGTCGGCGTCGTCGCCCCGCGGCTTCCGCGACAGCAGGCGCCGCAGAGTAAGCTGCCGATGTGCTGGCTCCCGAAAGGCGTACTCGCTCAGATGTCATCGGTGCGCTGGCAATCGCGCTGGCCGTAATCGTGGCGGTGACCGTTGTGTGGTTGCGCAGTGATGCGCGCGGAACCACCTCGGTCACCGCCGAATCTCCACTCCCACCTCTGTCGACGTCGGTGTTGTTACCCGACATCCTGAAGCAGACGTGGGAATCTCCCAGTGCCGACTCGACGGCACCGATCACCGTCGGAAATGCCGTCGTCACCGCCGACGGCTCCGAGGTGATCGGCCGCGATCCGGCAACGGGCGAAGAAGTATGGCGATACGCGCGCAACATTCCGCTGTGCGGCGCGATCGGTTCGTGGGATCGCGTCGTCAGCGTCTATCAGGACGATCGCGGTTGCTCTCAGGTCACGTCGCTGGTCGCCGACACCGGCGCCCGAAAGGACCAGCGCAACAGCGACGCCGATTCTGCGGTCAGCCTTTCAGCGGACGGCACCTACCTGATTTCGCGCGGCAGTGAGCGAATGGAACTGTGGCGCTCGGACCTCGTCCGAACCCTCGAGTACGGCCGGGTCGACGCGAAGGTCAACCCCAACAAGCAACCCCGCACCGGATGCACGCTGCTCGACGCTGCGTCGAGCGCCAACCGAGTCTCGGTACTCGAGCGCTGCCCCGGTGAAGCCTCCAACAGGTTGACGGTGATGAATCCCGCACCCAAGGACGCCCAGGAACCCGAAGAGTACGGATCCGCGATTCTCCTCGACTCCGAGGGCGCCCGCCTGCTTGCCGTGGCCGGCGAAAAGACGGCCGTCTACCTCCCTGCCGCCAACGGAACCGTTTCTCGCATCACCATTTTCGACGGATCCGGCAATCCGATCGTCGACTATCCGATCGAGGGAGCGGTGACCGAAGGCGCCCGCACCCACGCCGACAAGGCTTCGATCACGTGGTGGACCGGCTCGCAGACCGTCAACCTGCGCCTGAGCGATCTGGCTCCGACGTGGATCGTCAACGGAACGTCCGGACCCGGAAGCATGGTTGCCGGTCAGATGCTCATCCCCGTTCCGGGCGGCATTGCAGCCGTCAGTCCGTCGGACGGAGCGGTGCAGCGCATGATCGCAGTCGACCGCGGTGAGACGGCGACACCGATCGTGCTCGCCAGTGCGGGCGAGACGATTCTGGAACAGCGCGGCGATACCTTGTTCGCGCTGCGCTAGAAGCTCACCTTCCTCAGATCGCCAGCTCCGGCGCGAAAGTCACGACTTCGTTTCCAGCCCAATGCTTTACGAGATTGTCCGCGAGTTCACGATAGGCATCCGCACCCTTGTTCTTTCGTCCGGCGAGGACCGTCGCGCCCGACGCGGACGCCTCGGCGAACTTGACGGTGCGTGGGATCGGAGGCGCCAGAACGGCCAGGGAGTAGCGGTCGCTGACGTCGGCGAGCACGTCGCGACTGTGCGTGGTTCGAGCGTCGTACAGAGTCGGAAGTGCGCCGAGCAGAACAAGATCCGGGTTGGTGATGGCTTGGACTTCACGAACCGTACGCAGCAGCTGTCCGACGCCGCGGTGTGCGAGGGTTTCGCATTGCAGTGGAACCAGAACCGACTGCGCCGCAGTCAATCCGTTGAGTGTGAGCACACCCAACGACGGTGGGCAGTCGATGATGATGACGTCGTAAGAGCCCAGGAGCGGAGACAGCGCCCGCTTGAGCGCGAACTCTCGACCGGGTCGCATCAGGAGCAGCGCTTCGGCGCCCGCGAGATCGATCGTGGCCGGCAGGAGATCCATACCGTCGTCCGTCTTCAGCACGGCGTCGACCGCGTCGAGATCACCCGCCAGGACCTCGTTGACCGAACGCTCGAGGCGATCCGGGTTGTGTCCGAGCGAGAACGTCAGGCAGCCCTGCGGGTCGAGATCCACCACCAAGACTCGTTGTCCGAGCGCGGACAAAGCCGCACCGAGAGAAGCGACGGTAGTGGTTTTAGCCACGCCGCCCTTTTGATTCGCCACTGCGAGAACCGTCGTCACACGTAGATCCTTGCGCACTTCGCGCCAGGAGGCGAGCTACACACGCGAGGCAGCCTGCAATGATGGTCGACATGACGTCCCAGTCCGCCCCCTCGTCGATCCCCCTCGGTGCTCGCGTCGTACTCATGCGACACGGTGAAACCGAGTGGGCACGCACCGGGAAACACACGGGCCGGACCGAGGTTCCGCTGACTCCGCTCGGCGAGATGCAGGCAACCGCGACCG
>NZ_LVCT01000210.1:0-13367 GCF_001647205.1 Rhodococcus sp. EPR-134 | reverse complement strand
GGAAGAGCGAACCTGGGATGCACTGTCCGAATGGGACTACGGCGATTACGAAGGCCTCACGACGCCCGAGATCCGCGCAACGGTGCCCGATTGGACCGTCTGGACGCACCCGTGCCCCGGCGGCGAGCAGGCCGATCAGATCCACGCCCGCACCGACATGGTGCTGTCGATGGTGCGTTCGCAACTACCCGAACGCGACGTGATCCTGATCGGGCACGGCCACTTCTCACGCGCACTCATCGCCCGCTGGCTCGAGCTCCCGGTGACGGAAGGAAAGCGTTTCGCCTTGTCCCCCGGCGCATACTCGGTTCTCGGTTACGAGCATGGCGCCACCCACCTCGTCCATCACAACGTGCCGCCGCTCGTCGAGGCTTGAGGCCTAAGATTCTCCCTATGATCCGACGCGCCACGCCCGCAGACGTCCAGCCGATCACAGACATGATCTACGAGTTGGCCGACTACCAGAAGGCCCTCGACGAGTGCACCGTGAAGGCGGAACAGATCGGCGAGGCTTTGTTCGGGCCGGCCGCGACGGCCTTCGCGCACGTCGCTGTGAATTCGGCCGACGACGTCGTCGGCATGGCGTTGTGGTTTCGCAATTTCTCGACGTGGGACGGCGCCCACGGTATCTACCTCGAAGACCTCTACGTCAAGCCCAGTCAGCGCGGATCAGGCCACGGGAAGGCTCTTCTGGCCGCACTCGCCAAGGAGTGCACCGACAACGACTACACCCGGCTGTCCTGGTCGGTGCTCAACTGGAACACCCCCTCGATCAAGTTCTACGAGTCACTCGGCGCCGACGCGAAGACGGAGTGGACCACGTATCGCCTGACCGGTACTCACCTCGGAGCTCTCGCCGCCGAAGCTGAGTAGAGCGGAAGCTGAGTAGGTCTGAAGCAGCGTAGGCGTTCCGTCCTACTTGTCCCGCGGCTCGTCGGTCTCGTCCGGGCGTCCCTCTTCCGGCGACACCTCGTCTGCGTACGCTCCGTACTCCGCTGCCATCCATCGAGACGTCGGAGCCGAGAACAGGCAGCCCAGAGCGCCGAGAACGACGACACCCAGAACGATGCCGAGCGGCACCTGATGCGAATCGGTCAGGAGCGACCAGGCGACCGGCAGGAGCAGCAACTGCGCGACGACGGCGATGGCCCGGCCCCACCGGCGGCCCGTCAGCAAAGCGATACCGGCAGCCAACACCGCGCCGCCGAGGATCGCGACCCACGCGGCAAATCCGTATCCGTTGGTGACGCTCTGATCGTGGCCGGTTGCACCGCGAATCACTGCGACGATCGCGAACCCGGCGGCAACCAGCCCTTGAAGCGTCACGAGGGCACCTGCCCATGTGACTGTCTTGGGCAGGGCGTTCGGACTGGCGGTATTCGGCACGAGGCCAGCCTAGAACACGACACCGGATAGGCTCATGCCCCGTGCGCGCACTGCTGATCGTCAACCCCAATGCCACCTCCACCACCGCTGCCGGTCGTGACCTGTTGGCACACGCCCTCGAGAGTCGGGTGCGACTTACTGTGGCGCACACCACACATCGGGGTCATGCCGCCGAACTGGCGCGCGAAGCCCACGAAGACGGCTTCGGCTCGGTGATCGTCCACGGTGGCGACGGCACGGTCAACGAAGTGGTCAACGGACTGCTCGGGTCACCGCATCCCGCGTCGATGAAATCGGTTCCGGTCGGTCCGATCCCGACGATCGCTGTCGTCCCGGGAGGCTCGGCAAACGTTTTCGCGCGCTCACTCGGTATTGCCGCCGACCCGATCGACGCCACGAACCAACTCGTCGACCTCCTCTCCGAACGGACCAGGCGCCGAATCGGGCTCGCACACTGCGACAACCGTTGGTTCACGTTCAACGCCGGAATGGGCCTCGACGCCGATGTGTGCGAGGCCGTCGACGCCAGCCGTAAGAACGGTGACGCCGCCACACCCGCCCGGTATGTCCGAACCGCGATCGCGGCGTTCTTCCGTGCCAAGCGAGCCGAACCAGCGCTGACCGTCCACCTTCCCGATCAGGATCCCGTCTCCGGAGTCCACTACGCATTCGTCTCGAACTCGAGCCCGTGGACATATCTGGAATAGCGTCCCGTCCACACCAATCCGGGAACGACCTTCGACAGTGGACTCGGCATCTTCGCCATGACGAGCACCAAAGTTCTGCCGTCCCTGCGGGTTGTGCGGCAACTACTCGCACGCGGCGCGGAGCCGAAATCGAAGGTCCTCTTACGCACCGACGACGTCCCGACAATCACCATCGAATCGTCGCGACCGATCGGACTCCAGATGGACGGCGACTACATCGGACTTCGTGAAAAGGTCGAATTCACCTCGGTCCCGGATGCACTGGAAGTGTTCGCACCGATTACGACGTGAGTCAGGCAACACGTTTGACCTGCAAAAACTCTGGTGCCAAAAGGTCGAAATCGGGTAAAATGCCGGTGACGCCCAGGTGGCCGTCAGGTGTGTCACAAATTAGTGAGTTGGCCCACGAACCTGTTCAAACCTATTGACATACCGCGAGTTCGTGAAAGCATTCACAAGTAACAGTGCGGAAACATTGATGACGCACACACAAACTCATTGGTACCAAATGGTGTGAATACACACCCAATTAAGGAGCGAAAAAAGATGGACTGGCGCCACAACGCAATCTGTCGCGACGAGGATCCCGAACTGTTCTTCCCCGTGGGAAACAGCGGACCGGCCCTCGCTCAGATCGCTGATGCCAAGGTTGTCTGCAACCGCTGCCCCGTCACCGCCGAGTGCCTGTCGTGGGCTCTCGAGTCCGGCCAGGATGCAGGCGTCTGGGGCGGAATGAGCGAAGACGAGCGTCGCGCACTCAAGCGTCGTAACGCACGTACCCGTGCACGCACTTCCGTCTAGGTAAAACCGAGACGTTCGACTCGCGGCGGAGAACAGCCCCTCTGCACAGTCGAAGACGACAGCCCGGCACCACATGGTGCCGGGCTTTTTGTCTGCCCGAATCGCTAACGCTGCTCGAATCAGTAACGCGCAGAACGTCTACCGAGCGGCACACGCAGAACCGCGTCGGTACCGCCTCCGCTTCCCGGGTGCAGTCCGAGCGAGCCACCGAGTTCGGCGCCCAGCAAAGTCCGCACGATCTGGAGTCCGAGCCGATCGGACTTCTCGAGGTCGAAGTTCTCCGGCAGTCCGCGCCCGTTGTCGTGGATGATCACGTCCAACCAGCGTGCAGAACGCTCGGCACTGAGTGTGACCGTGCCGGTCACACCCGGATCGAAAGCGTGCTCGATCGCGTTCTGCACCAACTCCGTCAGCACCATGACCAGCGGGGTGGCGCGCTCGGCGGAGAACACTCCGAAACTGCCCTCACGCCGAATCGTCACCGGCACACCTACTCCCGCGACATCGGAGAGCATGGGAACCAACCGGTCGATCACCTCGTCGAGATCCACCTCTTCGTCCACCGACATCGACAAGGTGTCGTGAACGAGGGCGATGGACGTCACGCGCCTCACCGACTCTGTCAACGCTTGTCGCGCTTCGTCGTTGCCGGTTCGCCTGGCCTGTAGACGCAGAAGCGCCGCGACGGTTTGCAGATTGTTCTTCACTCGATGGTGAATCTCGCGGATGGTTGCGTCCTTGCTCAGGAGAGCGCGATCACGACGCTTGACCTCGGTGACGTCGCGGACGACGACCGCAGCACCGACATGCCGGCCGCCAGGCTTGAGAACCAGGGCCCGCAGCAGAACGGTCGCCCCGCGCGCCTCGATCTCCATGCGGCGACCGGGCTTGTCCGCCAACGTATCTCGGATGTATCCCGCAGCTTCCTGAGACTCGAACGGGTCGGTGACCAACGAACGGGTCAGCGCTGCGAGGTCTTGGCCCACCAGATCCGAACTCAGACCCATCCGGTGATAGGCCGAGAGCGCGTTCGGGCTGGCATAGACGACTGTGCCTTCGGTATCGAGACGGATGAAGCCGTCGCCCGCACGTGGGCTCGAGTTCGTGTCGGAGCGCGATTCTCGGATCGGGAAGGTTCCGTCGCTGATCATCTGACACAGGTCTTCGGCGCAATCGAGATACGCGAGTTCGAGCGGACTCTGCGCTCGCTGGTGCGACAGGTTGGTGTCGCGGCTCAGAACCGCGATGACTCGCCCGTCCAGACGCACCGGAACGGCTTCCCGACGCGGCGGCATTCCTTCACGCCACGTCTCGTCTTCCCCGCGCACGACGCGGCCCTCCACGAGAGCGCGAAGAACCTGCGGGTGCTCGGACTCGGAAACGACCGTTCCGACCGCATCCTCCGGAAAAGCCGTCGATGCCGTTGTCGGCCGGCAATGCGCGACGCAGATGACCGTCCCCTCGGATCGGTTCTTCTCCGATTCGGTGCCCACCCACAAGAGAACGTCGGCAAAGGAGAGGTCGGCGAGCAGTTGCCACTCCCCCACGACGCGCTGGAGATGGTCGACCGCCGCACCGGGAAGATCGGTGTGTTCGGCGAGGAGGTCACTGAGAGTGGACATCGTCCGGCTTAGGAGATCACGGCGATCAGATCGCCTTGCTGAATCACGTCGCCGACCTTGACGCCCACCGTCGTCACCGTTCCCGGAACCTCGGCCAGGACGGGAATCTCCATCTTCATGGATTCGAGGATGACCAGGGTGTCGCCGTCCGCAACGACGTCTCCCTCGCTCACGACGACCTGGTAGACCGTCGAAACCATCTCGGCGCGCACGTCTTCTGACATCGTGAACCTCACTTCTGTCGGAACTGCACTCTGACCACGAAAATACGTCGACGGATCACTCGATCGACCTGCCAATGGAACCACACCGGCATCGGCGTGAAACAATGACGCGAAAGAAACAGAAGGGAGACCAATCATGGGTAAGCGTGGTCGTAAGAAGCGCAGCCGTAAGGGCAACGCCGCTAACCATGGCAAGCGTCCAAACGCCTGACATGTAGCGCAACAAAACGTCCGAGGGGCGGGGAAGCATTGCTTCCCCGCCCCTCGGCGTTACTGCCTTCCGACTGCTGCCGCTCAGATCTTCGCTGACGGGCTAGCTGTCGGTTTCGGTAGTCGTTATGACGATGGTCCGACGCAACTCGACGGTGAGCCGCTGACGCAGGCTTTCCGGCGCGTGGTCCCCACCGCACTTACGATTGATCAGGCTCTTGACCTTCTCCTCGATCCCGTAGGCCTCCAGGCACGATCCACAATCGTCGATATGACGCTGCAGGCGAGCACGACTCGAATCGTCGCATTCACCGTCGAGCATCAACCAGACGTCGGCGATGACTGCCGAGCAGTCGAGCCTTTCGAATTCGTCCTGCTCACTCATCGTGTGACACCTTCCGTCTCGCTGGCTGCGACTGTGGCTGTGTCGACCGCGCCGTCCCGATTGAATCCCCGGTCTTTTGCGACATCGGCCAAAAGACCACGCAATTGCTTGCGACCACGGTGCAGTCGCGACATCACCGTTCCGATGGGTGTGCCCATGATCTCCGCGATCTCCTTGTACGGGAATCCTTCGACATCGGCGTAGTACACGGCCATACGGAATTCCTCGGGAAGCGACTGCAGCGCCGCCTTGATGTCGTCGTCTGGCAACGCGTCGAGCGCCTCCACCTCGGCCGATCGCAGCCCCGTCGAGGTGTGCTCGGCGGTGGCGGCCAACTGCCAGTCGGTGATCTCGTCCGTCGGATACTGCGCGGGTTGGCGCTGCTTCTTGCGGTACGAGTTGATGTAGGTGTTCGTGAGAATCCGGTACAGCCAGGCTTTCAGGTTGGTACCGGCACGGAACGAACGGAAAGCGGTGTACGCCTTGACGTACGTCTCCTGCACGAGATCCTCGGCATCAGCGGGATTCCGCGTCATACGCAAGGCAGCGCCGTACAACTGGTCGAGCAGCGGGAGCGCGTCGCGCTCGAACCGGGCAATCAACTCATCCGGAGTTTCGGGCGTTTCGGACACTGCGCCGTCGATAGGTTCAGCTACCCCTGACGGTTCGTCCTTGGGCCGGTCGTGTTCCAGCACTCTGATCCCTTCACTAGCCGTAGGGATCAAGGTTACCGCCAACTGAAGATCCGACCCACGGGCCGGTGGTGGCTCACACACAGCCAGCACGGTCGCTCCTTCGCTTCTCGGGACAAGTTTCATCAACTGGTACCAACACGGGAGTCAGCGACTCTGTTCCCGGCCTGGTCGGATGCACCTGTCGGCGATCCACATAGGGTGTTCCTCATGGCCGGAACAGCGACCCCTGCGACCGTACTTCTCGACAAGTCGAAGACACCGCACCGCGTCCACAGCTACGACCACGATCCTCGCGCGGAATCTTTCGGCGACGAGGCGGTCACCGCACTGGCAGAGTCGACAGGCGTCGAGGCCGCACAGATCTTCAAGACCTTGGTCGTCAAACTCGACACCGGCAAGCTCGCCGTCGCGGTTCTGCCGGTCCCGGACAAGCTCTCCCTCAAGGCTGCAGCCGCTGCCCTCGGTGCGAGCAAAGCCGTCAATGCCGATCGCGCCGAAGCCGAGCGCTCGAGCGGCTACGTCTTCGGCGGTATCTCACCGCTCGGCCAGCGCAAGAAACTGCCGACAGTGATCGATGCGTCGGCGCTCGACTGGGACCGCATTCTCTGCAGCGCCGGTCGACGCGGGCTCGAAATCGAGCTGGCTCCGACGGACCTCGCGCAGCTCAGTGGCGCGGTCACGGCGCAAATCACGGCGGGCTGAGTATCCGGTCGCTACGGTCTCACCATGCAACCACACCTGAAAACTCTTGCACTGACCGCTGCAGCGGCAGCCCTCACCGTCTCGCTGACGGCCTGCGGGAGTTCGGACAATGCCGCCAAGGAAGTCACGGTAGTCGGATCAGGGCAGGTCCGCGGGGCGCCGGACATCCTCAATGCCGACATCGGCATCGAGGTGGTTGCCCCGGACGTATCGGGGGCGGTCTCCGAGTCGAATGACAAGGCCCGTCAGATGATCGACGCGATAGTCGCCGCCGGGGTGGCCCCCGAGGACGTGCAGACAAGCGATCTGTCCGTCCAGCCGCAGTACGACGCCAGTGGTGGACCGTTCATCGGCGGCAACGTGACCGGCTACCGGGCGACCAACTCGGTACGGATCGTCGTCCGCGATCTCGACAAGGCCTCTTCTGTCCTGGACGCCGGCATCGCGGCGGGCGGAAACGCGGCACGGCTCGGTAACGTCGCATTCGCCATCGACGACGACTCTCAGCTTCTGGCCGACGCTCGCACCCGTGCCTTCGAGGACGCGAAGAACCGTGCCGAGCAGTACGCGGATCTGTCCGGGACGTCGCTCGAAAACGTCGTGACCATCACCGAGGCACACGACACGAGTGGCGGTCAGACCATGCGCGCTCCCGACGCCTCGATGTCCGACATGGTTCTCGCCCCGGGAACCCAGCAGGTCTCGTTCGAAGTGACCGTCACCTGGGCTCTCGGCTGACCACTAGAGCAGGCTGATCTGCTCGCCGGCACGGTCGACGTCCGGCTCGATCAACTCGTGTCCGTTGTTCTTGACACTGTTGACCAGCGGCCGGACTCGATCGACCTCGATCCGCTCGAAGAGGTCCGGTACCGGCTCGAGCAGGGCCGAATCGACGGTGTTGTCGGGATCGAGCCACGCCTCCCAGCGGTCACGAGGCAGGGCGAGGGGCATGCGGTCGTGAACCTGCTCGAGGTGACCGAGAGAGTCGACTGTGACGATCGAGCAGCTCAGGACGGGGCTCGCGTTCTCGACCCTCGGGTCCCGCCAGGCAGACCACACGCCCGCCATGAACAGCCGTGATCCGTCGTCGGGGTGCATGTAGTAAGGAATCTTCGCTGCCTTTTTCCCGCCGGTGGCCTCGGTCTGCCACTCGTACCACCCGTCCATGGGGACCAGGCAACGCTTGAACTTGAAGGCGGTCCGAAACGCCGGCTTCTCCGCCAGCGAGTCGGCGCGGGCGTTGAACAGGACCGGACCTTTGCCCAGTTCCTTGGTCCACGACGGCACCAATCCCCACCGCATCCGCCGAATCCTCTTGGTCGGATCGCTGTCGGGGTTCTCCCGATCGTGGCGTTCGACGACGGTCAACACCTCGGTCGTGGGGGCCACGTTGTAATCGGCTTCGACGGGCGCCGAGTGGTCGGTCTCGTCGAGCGCATCGAGTTCCACCGCCAGGGTGGCCGGGTCCGCTGTGGTCGCATACCTTCCGCACATGACACCCAGGGTGGCACGGTTTCGACCATTCCCCCACCGATGAGAGAAGATGGACCATGTGAGTCTGAGTCTGTGGAGCGCCCCGAGGGCCCAAGCACCCGTCGATGCAGTGGTGACGCTGCCCGGATCCAAGTCCATCACCAATCGAGCTCTGATTCTGGCCGCACTTGCGGATGGCCCGTCCACGATCACCGGTGCACTCCGCAGCCGTGACGCCGACCTGATGATCGCAGCTCTGCGTGACCTCGGCATCGGCGTCGAGGAAGCCGGTGATGCGACCACGCTTCGCATCACCCCTGGACCCCTGCGCGGCGGCGAGGTCGACTGCGGCCTGGCCGGCACCGTGATGCGCTTCCTGCCGCCACTCGCCGCGATGGCCGACGGCATCGTCCACTTCGACGGCGACGAGCAAGCACGCACACGACCGCTCGGCACCATCTTGGAAGCACTGCGCGGTCTCGGCGCTCGGATCGAGGGTGACGCACTCCCGTTCACCGTCACCGGAACCGGATCCCTACGCGGCGGGACGGTCACCATCGATGCATCCGGTTCGTCGCAGTTCGTCTCCGGTCTCCTGCTCTCGGCCGCTGCGTTCGAAGAGGGTGTCACCGTCCATCACGACGGCAAGCCCGTCCCGTCCATGCCACACATCGACATGACCGTCGAGATGCTCCGCGAGGCCGGAGTTTCCGTGACGACGCCAGCCACGGGCGGTGACGCGGACACCTGGCGTGTGGCACCGGGGCCGGTGCGCGCCGTGGACTGGGCGATCGAACCCGATCTCTCCAACGCCACACCGTTCCTGGCCGCTGCCGCTGTTACCGGCGGAACCGTCAGCGTGCCGTTGTGGCCGTCGTCGACGACGCAACCCGGCGACGCGATCCGCGGGATCCTCGCCTCGATGGGGGCCGACGTCACTCTCGCCGATGGTGTCCTGACCGTCCGCGGCCCGGAGAAACTGCGCGGCATCGACATCGACCTCCACGACGTGGGAGAGCTGACCCCCACCGTGGCGACCCTGGCCGCTCTCGCCGAGGGCACCTCGCATCTACGAGGAATCGCGCACCTGCGCGGGCACGAGACAGACCGTCTCGCCGCCCTCGCCGACGAGATCAACAAACTCGGCGGCTCCGTCACCGAAACCGATGACGGCTTGACGATCGTTCCCGCGGAACTCCATGGCGGACAATGGCTCGCGTATGCCGACCACCGCATGGCAACAGCCGGCGCCATCATCGGCCTGGTCGTCGACGGCGTCGACGTCGACGATGTCGGAACCACAGCCAAGACACTGCCGGGCTTCGAGAACATGTGGATCGACATGCTCGAGAGTTCGCCTGCGACACCGAAGGCAAGCTTCTGAGTCCGCGGCAGTACGACGAGTCCGACGTCCGGGTACGCCCCGGGCGCGGATCCCGCCCCCGTACGAAGACTCGGCCCGAACATCTCTCGGCCGAATCGGGGATGGTGGTGTCGAAGGATCGTGGCCGTTGGGGTTGCGTCCTCGGCGGCGATCCCGACCGGCTGATCGTCACGATGCGCGCCCGCGAACTTGGCCGAACCCCCATCGTCGTCGGCGATCAGGTGGACATAGTCGGCGATCTGTCGGGCAAGACCGACACCCTGGCGCGCATCGTCCGGGTCTCCGAGCGTTCGACGGTTCTGCGACGGACCGCCGACGACACCGATCCCTTCGAACGTATCGTCGTCGCGAACGCGGAGCAGCTTCTCATCGTCGTGGCACTCGCCGATCCCCCACCGCGCACCGGCTTCGTCGAGCGCGCACTGGTCGCCGCCTACGTGGGTGGCCTGACGCCGATCGTCTGCCTGACCAAGAGCGACCTCGAACCGCCGGAGGAATTCGCGAGCACGTTTGCCGACCTCGACATCCAAGTGGTCGTCGCCGGTCGCGACGATCCCCTGGACGAACTGACGCAGATCCTCGAGCACAAGTTGACCGCCCTGATCGGACATTCCGGCGTCGGAAAGTCGACACTGGTCAATCGCCTTGTCCCCGATGCCAATCGAGCGGTCGGCATCGTATCCGGCGTCGGCAAGGGCCGGCACACGTCGACGCAATCGGTGGCACTCCCTCTCGCCGGTGGCGGCTGGGTGATCGACACCCCGGGCATCCGTTCGTTCGGTCTGGCGCACATCTCGCCCGAGAACGTAGTGGCGGCGTTCTCGGATCTCGCTGCGGCGATCGAGGATTGCCCGCGCGGATGCACGCACCTCGGACCGCCGGCAGATCCCGAATGCAAGCTCGACCTACTGGAGGGCAAATCAGCTCGACGCGTCGTCGCTGTGCGACAACTGCTGGAAGCGATCAAGTCCAACGATCAGTACTGAGCGCCCCCGAGCGACGTTCCGGGCGAGAACAGCAAAGCGGCCCGACACCATCAAATGGTGTCGGGCCGCTTGCTGTCTACGGTCAGCGCAGTCGACGATCAGCGCAGGCCGAGGAGGCTGCGCAGCTTTCCGCTCTTGCGCTTACGTGCGATGGCGCTCTTGAGGCCACTGCGACGCCCGGTCACGGGATCGACAGTCGAGGTCAGTTCGCCGTCGAACATCCGCTCCGACGCCGTCTCGGGCGCATTGTCGACGGTGTCCTTGAGGTACTTGTTGGGCAGCGACAGCTTGGCGATGGTGCGCCAGGACTTGGCGTACTGCACGGCAAGCGGGCCCGTCGTGTACGGCAAGTCGTACTTGTCCGCGAGCTGACGCACCGTGACCGCGATGTCCTTGTAGCGGTTGCTGGGCAGATCGGGGAACAGGTGGTGCTCGATCTGGTAGCTCAGGTTGCCCGTCATGAAGTCCATGAGCGCGCTGCCCTCGATGTTGGCGCTGCCGAGCATCTGACGCAGGTACCACTGAGCCTGCGTTTCCTTGTCGATGTCTTCCTTGGTGAACTTCTCGGCACCGTCCGGGAAGTGGCCGCAGAAGATGACCGCGTTGGTCCACACGTTCCGCAGAGTGTTGGCGGTGAAGTTGGCCGACAACGTGCTCTGCCACGCCGGGCCGGTGATGGCCGGGTAGATGACGTAGTCGCGCAGGACCTGCTTGCCGATCTTCTCGCCGACCTCACGGAGCTTGCGCTGCGTCTCTTCCTTGTCGGCGCGGCCCTTGGCCACCTTGCCGAGCTCGAGGTGCTGAGCGGCGATGCCGTACTCGAAGAACAGCGCGAGCAGCGTGTTGTAGACCAGGTTGCCGGCGTTGAAGGGCTTCCAGCGCTGATCGCGGGTGACGCGGAGGAGTCCGTATCCGACGTCGTCGTCCATTCCGAGGACGTTGGTGTACTTGTGATGCAGGTAGTTGTGGGTCTGCTTCCAGTGCGCAGACGGGCCGGTGACGTCCCACTCCCACGAGGTGGAGTGGATCTCCGGGTCGTTCATCCAGTCCCACTGCCCGTGCATCACGTTGTGCCCGAGTTCCATGTTCTCGATGATCTTCGAGAGCGTCAGCAGGCCAACTCCGGCGAGCCACGCCGGACGGCGACGGCTGGCGAAAAGCACTGCGCGGCCGCCGATTTCGAGCGAACGCTGCAGACGAATGACGTTGCGCACGTACCGCGCATCCTTCTCGCCGCGCGACTCCTCGATGTCGCGACGAATCGCGTCGAGTTCGCGGCCGAGCGCTTCGATGTCGGCGTCCGTGAGATGTGCGTATTCCTTGACATCTGCAATCGCCATGGAAAGCCTCCTAGCAGTGAGTTAGGCGCAAAGTAGTAAGTGCAGAACGATCATCGATTCGAATCGTTCAGATCAACTGCACCTACTGTAGCGTAACTTACGGCACCGTAGGTTAGGTTTTTCCCGATGTAACCTATATCACTTCCGGCGCTTCGGCATGCGGGAACGGGCCTGCGACTTGAGTGCGGTCAACAAACCGAGACGCTTACCGGTGATCGGATCGGTACGAAGGTCCTCGACCATCGCCATGGCTGCGTCCCGGAATCCCGAGTCGCGGAACCGCAGTTCCGAAGACGTTTCCGGAGCATTGTCCGAGGTTGCGGTCAGCCACTTGTCCGGCAAAGCCAACTTGTGGATGGTGCGCAGAGCCAGAAGATACTGCTTGAAGAGCGAACCGGTGGTGTACGGGAGATCGAACTTCTCGCACAATGCACGCATCTTCACAGCGATTTCGGGATAGCGGTTGCTCGGCAGATCAGGAAACACGTGGTGCTCGATCTGGTAGCTCAGATTGCCGCTCATGAGTCCCATGAGCTTGCCGGAATTGAAGTTCGCACTACCGAGCATCTGGCGCAGGTACCACTCGTGACGAGTCTCCTGCTCGAATTCGGCAACCGTGAACTTCTCGGCACCGTCCGGGAAGTGGCCACAGAAGATGACGACGTACGCCCACAGGTTGCGCACGAGGTTCGCGGTCGCATTGGCCGACATGGTCGACTTCCACGCCGGCCCCGTCAGCGCCGGGAACAAGATGAAGTCCTTGCCCACCTGACGAAAGATCTTGCGCGCGAAGTCTTTGTTCGCCTGCGAGTTCAGCTGCCCCTTTTCCGCGCCCTCCAACTCGGCTGCCGCCGTGAGGTCGTGCAGCGCGATGCCCCACTCGAACGTGGCCGCCAAGATCACGTTGGCGATCGGCTGGAAGAGGTTGATCGGCTTCCACGGCTCGTCACGAGTCATACGCAGAATCCCGAAACCGAGATCCTCGTCCATACCGACGACGTTGGTGTACGTGTGGTGCTGGTAGTTGTGGGCGCGCTTCCAATGCTCGGAAGGACCGGTCTGATCCCACTCCCACGAGACGGAGTGAATCTCGGGATCGTTCATCCAGTCCCATTGCCCGTGCATGACGTTATGCCCGAGCTCCATGTTCTCGATGATCTTCGACAGGCTCAGCAGGGTCGTGCCGACCAACCATGCCGGTCGGTACCGACTGCCGAACAATGCGATACGCCCGCCGAGCTCCAACGCCCGCTGGACGCGAATGACGCGACGAATGTAGCGGGCGTCCCGGATCCCACGAGAGTCTTCGATGTCGAGTCGAATCTGATCGAGTTCACGTCCGAGAGCTTCGACATCGGCCTCGGTGAGGTGCGAAAACTCTTTGATATCGGTGATGGCCACCGTGGTCCTCCGTGTGCCTAGAAGCTATGCGTCCAGCGTACAGTCGCCGGC